>NZ_BAABIC010000012.1:0-232282 GCF_039542425.1 Pseudonocardia yuanmonensis | reverse complement strand
CCGAACGACACCGCGTGTCATTTCGACATCCCGATGCGCGGCAACAGCCTCTACCTCGACGACGAGCTGATCGTCGACGCCGGTGAGCTCACCGTCCCGGAGATGCGCCCGGCGGCCAAGCGATGACCAGCGCGACGACCAGCGCGACGACCGGCGTCGAGACCCCGGCCGAGGTCCTCGTCGAGACGGTCACGACGGTGAACGGGCGCGAGGTCCGGGCCACAGTGCCCGCCCGGCTGCACGTGGCGGACTTCCTGCGCCAGCACCTCGGCCTGACCGGCACGCACGTCGGCTGCGAGCAGGGCGCCTGCGGGATGTGCACCGTGATCGTCGACGGCGAGGCGGTCAAGTCCTGCCTGATGCTGGCCTGCCAGCTCGACGGCCGGAACGTCCGCACCGTCGAGGACCTCGCGGAGGGGGACGAGCTCAACGCCCTGCAGCAGGCGTTCAAGGAGGAGCACGCGCTGCAGTGCGGCTTCTGCTCCCCGGGGTTCCTCATGACCGCGACCGCGCTCGCCCACCAGGGCTACCGCCCCGGCCGCGAGGAGATCCGCGAGGAGATCGCCGGCGTCCTGTGCCGGTGCACCGGCTACGACACCGTGGTGACCGCCATCGAGCGCTGGTTCGCCGAGCACCCCCAGACCGCCGCGCCCTCCGCCCCCGACGCACTCCCGGCCGACACCGACACCACCGCGACGCAAGGCTGACATGACCATTCTGGAAGACCCGGCGACCGGCGCCCGGCGGGACGAGGCGGGCGCCCGCCGCCGCGTCATCGGCACCTCGCAGCTCCGCAAGGAGGACGACCGCCTGCTCCGCGGCGACGGCCGCTTCACCGACGACGTCGAGCCGGCGCGGGTGCTGTACATGGCCGTGGCCCGGTGCCCCTACCCGCACGCCCGCATCTCGCACCTGGACGCGAGCGCGGCGGCCGCGCTCCCGGGCGTCGAGCACGTCCTGACGCCGGCGGACGTCCGCCGCGACACCGAGCCGCTGACCGTCCTCCGCCCGGTGCCCGGCGCGCCGAAGCTGCCGTACTACGCGCTCGCCCAGGACGTGGCCACGCACGAGGGACAGCCCGTCGTCAGCGTCGTCGCGAGCAGCCGGCACGTCGCCGAGGACGCGCTCGAGCTGCTGGACATCACCTACGAGCCGCTCCCGCACGTCGTCGACGTCCTGGCGGCCCTCGAGCCCGACGCGCCGGTGCTGCACCCCTCGGTGCTGGACTCCAACCTCCTCGCCGCGAACTCCGACGGCAGCGGCGACCCGGACGCCCGGTTCGCCGAGGCCGACGTCGTGGTCGAGGGCCGGTTCCGGATCAACCGGGTGACCGCGCTCCCGATGGAGACCAGGGGGGTGGTCGCGGAGTGGCGTCCCGGCGCCCGTGAGCTCACCGTCCACTGTTCCTCGCAGGTCCCGCACCTGATCCGCAAGCAGCTCGCCGAGACGCTCCGGCTCGGCGAGAGCGAGATCCGGGCCGTGGCGTCGGACGTCGGCGGCGGGTTCGGGCAGAAGCTGGGCGTCTTCCCGGAGGACGTCCTCGCCTGCCTGCACGCCATCGCGCTGCGCCGGCCGGTGAAGTGGTCCGAGGACCGCGCCGAGCACTTCCGCGGGAGCACCCACGCCCGCGAGTCCGTGCACGACTACCGCATCGCGGCGGACTCGACCGGCCGCATCCTCGCGATGACGAACGTCTACGCCACCGACATCGGCGGCTGGAACTCGCCCTTCGGCTCCGCCCAGCTGTCCAGCGTCGTCTTCAACGGCCCCTACAAGATCGACGACGGCTACACCGAGCGCCGGGTCACCCTGACCAACAAGACGCCGGTGGGGGCCTACCGCGGCTACGGCCAGCCGGAGGTGAACTTCGCCTACGAGCGGCTGATGGACCAGCTCGCCCGGCGCCTGGACCTCGACCCCGTGGAGCTGCGGGCGCGCAACATGGTCACGCCGCAGGACATGCCGTGGAGGAACCCCACGGGTGCCGTGTACGACAGCGGCGACTACGAGCGGTGCCTGCGCATGGCGGCCGAGGCCGTGGACTGGGCCGGCCACCGCGCCGCCGGCCGGACCCCGCGGGCGGACGGCCGGCTCGTCGGGATCGGGTTCGCCTCCTTCGTCGAGCGCACCGGCTACGCGAGCTCGCGGTTCCTCGCCCGCCGCGGGTCGGCGTTCGGCGCCCACGAGAGCGTCACGCTGCGCGCCAACCGGTCCGGGGGGATCGACGCCTACACCGGCGTGTCCACGATGGGGCAAAGCAGCGAGACGGCCTTCGCCCAGGTGGTGGCCGACGTCTTCGGCACCGACTACGAGGTCGTCCGGGTGCACGCCGGGGACACCGCGACGTCCCCGCTGAACACGGGCGCCTTCGCCTCCCGCACCATGATCGCCGCCTCGGGGGCGCTGCGGGCGGCGGCCGGGGAGCTCGCCGCCAAGACCCGCCGGATCGCGGCCTGGCAGCTCGACGTCGCCGTCGACGACGTGGAGATCGCCGGGTCCGTCGCCCGGGTCCGGGCCGACCACGCCCGGGCCGTGCCGCTGGCGGCGGTCTACACGACCGCGATCACCGGCCAGGGGATGCCCCCGGAGGAGGAGCCGGGCCTGGAGGCGACCGCGCACTTCGAGCCCTCCGACGCCGCCTACTCGTTCGGCACGGCCGCCGCGCAGGTCAGCGTGGACCCGGAGACCGGGGAGTTCGACGTCGAGCGGTTCGTCATGGTGCACGACGGGGGGACGGTCGTGAACCCCACGATCGTCGAGGGGCAGGTCCGCGGCGGGCTGGCCCAGGGCTTCGGCGCGGCCCTGAGCGAGGAGCTGCGCTACGACGCCGACACCGGCCAGCTCGTCAACGGCTCCATGGTGGACTACTTCGTCCCGACGGCCGCCGACCTCCCGCAGGTGGAGCTGCTGCACACCGAGGTGCCCTCGCCGGTCACGCCGTTCGGCGTCCGCGGCGTCGGCGAGGTGGGGACCATCCCGCCCGGGGCCGCCGTCGCCAACGCGGTGTGCGACGCGCTCGCGGACCACGGCATCGAGCTGACCGCCCTGCCGGTCACGCCCGAGGCGATCTGGAGCGCGCTCGCCGGCCGGTCGGCGGCCCGCGAGCCCGAGCTCACGCCCACCCCGGCCGACCTGCCCGACGGAGGAGTCGAGTACTGATGACCGAGAACCCCGACGGTCCCACCTGCGCCGCGCCCGCTCCCGACGGGCTCTCGCGCGTCGGGCTGATCGTGCCCAGCTCCAACACCACGATGGAGACCGAGCTCCCGGAGCTCTTCCGGCGGCAGAGCGAGGCCACCGGACACCGCTACACCTTCCACTCGGCGCGCGCCGCGATGAAGCAGGTCACCCGCGAGGAGCTCCTCGCCATGGTGGGCCGCGCGGCCGAGTGCGCGACGGCGGTGTCCGACGCCGCCGTCGACGTGATCGCCTACGCCTGCCTGGTCGCGGTGATGGCGCAGGGCCCGGGCGCGCACAAGGAGTCCGAGCAGGTCATCGCGGACGCGGCACGGGCGAACGGGCACCCCGCCGAGGTGGTCAGCAGTGCGGGTGCCCTGGTCCGGACGCTGCGCACCCTCGGCCACACCCGGGTCGCGATCGTCACGCCGTACATGGCGCCGCTGACCCGCATGGTGCGGGAGTACATCGAGGGCGAAGGGATCGAGGTCCTCGACGCCGTGGCCCTCGAGGTGCCGGACAACCTCGCCGTCGGCCGCCTGGACCCCGGACGGCTGCCGGGCATCGCCCGGGGCCTGCGGCAGGAGGGCGCCGACGCGATCGTCCTGTCCGCCTGCGTGCAGATGCCCTCGCTGCCCGCCGTGCAGCGGGTCGAGGACGAACTGGGGCTGCCGGTGGTCACCGCGGCCACGGCGACCGCCTACGAGGTCCTGACCTCCCTCGGCCACACGCCCGCGATCGCCGGCGCCGGCCGGCTCCTCGCGCCGGCCTGAGGCCTCGCTCGGAGACGGTGGCGGGTCGGGGCGGTCAGAGGCTCGTCAGGATCGAGTCGAGCTCGTCGAGGACGGCCTCGCCCTGCCGGTAGTGGGCGACGTAGTAGTTGGGCAACGGGAAGAGCCGGCCCTCCCGCACCGCGCGGAGGGTGCGGAAGGTGGCGGCGTCGAGCATCCGCTGGGTGTTGGCGTCGACCCCGCCGCGGGTGTCGGCGAGGTGCAGCAGGACGTCGCAGTCGTCGATCGTGCCGAGCTGCTCGTAGGACAGCCGGGCCGACGCGCCCGGCCTACCCTCGGCGAACGCCGTCAGCCGCGCACCGACCGCGCCCAGCACCACCCCGCTCCAGGAGTTCGGCAGGTCGACGAGCGCGGTCCCCTCCTGCCCGCCACGGACGAGCCCGAACCGCATCCGGCCCAGCAGGTCGGCGTGCCGGGCGCCGATGTCGCGGGCCTTCTGCTCGTAGTCGGCGCGTAGCTGCTCCGCGGCCTCGCGCCGGTTCACCGCGTCGGCCGTCCGGACGGCGCGGTCCTGCCAGGTCCCCGGTTCCGTGCCCGCCTCGAAGAGCACGGTCGGGGCGATGGACCCCAGGCGTTCGGCGAGCCCGGCCGGGAGGTTGGGCACCTGCGTGCCCAGGATCAGGTCCGGCCGCTGGGCCACGACCGACTCGTAGTTCAGGTCGGTGGTGGTGCCGACCTTGGGGATGGCGTCGTAGGCCTGCTGGTACTCCGGCAGCACGCCGCCGACCGTGGCCTGCGCGGTGCCGACCACGGTGTAGCCGACGTCGAGGAGGGCGTAGGTCGTGTAGAAGTCGGTGGCGACCACCCTCTGCGGGTCGGCGGGCACCTGCACCGGGCCGGACGCGCCCTGGATGCTGCGCATGACCGCCGGCGCCGCCGCCTGCTCGCCCGCGCAGGCCGTGAGCCCGAGCAATGCCGCCCCGCCGGCCGTGCCGGTGAGGAAGTGGCGCCGTCCGAACCGTCGACGGGTGACCGGGACCGCGGCGTGACCGGCGGCCGGTCGGCGGGGAGCGAGCATGACCATGCCGCACATGCAAGCAAGGCTTTCCTAACTCGGCAAGCGCTGGGTGTGCCGCGCCGGCGCCCGGGCGTCGACGTCGCTGGGACGGTTGGCGCCCTTCCCGAGTTCGGCTTTACTGGCGGGGGAAGGCGACGTCCGGGCACCACCCCGACGCAGAAGCGGTTCGACGATGACCAGGTTCTGGAGGATCGCGCGCGGGCGGTGTCGCACGGCCGCCGTCGTGATCGCGCTGCTCCTCGTCGCGGCGGCATGCAGCGGCCCGCCCGGCGGGGACGACGAGCGCGGCGCGCCCGCCGGGTCCTACCGGATCGGGGCGCTGCTCGGGCTCACCGGCGCCCACTCCGCGATCTCGAAGGCCGAGCGCCAGGCCCTGCAGCTCTACACCGAGCGGGTCACGGCCGCGGGCGGGCTCCACGGCCGGCCGCTGGAGCTGGTCGTCGCGGACACCGGCAGCGACCCGCGCCGGGCCGTCGACGAGTACCACGGGCTCGTCCGGGAGGGCGTCGTCGCGGTGGTCGGGCCCGGTTCGAGCCGCGAGGCGGTGGCGCTGCGACCGGTCTCGCGGTCCCTGCGCACGCCGGTGACGGCGATCGCGGCGTCGGACGACGTCATCGCGCCGCCGTCCGAGGCCACGTACATGTTCACGGGCTTCCCGGCGAGCACGGGCTCCCTGCGCGCCCAGCTGACGTACGCGCAGGAGCAGGGGTGGCGGCGGGTGGCCCTCCTGTCGTCCGACGACGACTACGGCCGGGAGGCGGCGGCCGCGCTGCCCGGCATGGTCGCCGAGTTCGGCCTCGAACTGGTCGGGAACCAGGTCTTCCCGCCGGACGCGATCGACATGACGCCGCAGCTGTCGGCTCTGGCCGGCACGGCTCCGGACGTCACGCTGGTGTGGTCGCTCAACCTGTCGACCGCGATCATCTCCCGCAACGCCTTCGTCCTCGGCTACCCCGGTGTGCTCTTCCAGGCGTCCGGGGCCGCGACCGCGCAGTACCTCGGGCTCGGCGGGGACGCCGTCGAGGGCACCCTGCTGCAGGGCTCCAAGGTGCTGGTCAGCGACCAGGTCCCGGCGGACGACCCGCAGGGCCCCGTGCTCGCGGACTTCCTGGCGGCGTGGCGGGCGGCGCACGGCACCCCGCCCTCGCCGTACGCCGCGGGTGGCTGGGACGCCGCCCACCTGACCGTCACGGCCATGCGCACCCTCGACCCGGCGCTCACGGACGTCCAGCAGCTCCGTGAGGCGGTCCGCGACCGGCTGGAACGCACGACCGGGGTCCCGGGGACCCTCGCGGTCTACACCTTCACCCCCGAGCGGCACGGCCCCGAGGGCATCGCCGGCCTCGCGATCATCCGGGTCGACGGCGGACGGTTCCTGCTCGAGCAGGCCTACTGATCAGGTGATGGGCGACCCCCCGGTGACGCCGAGGACCTCGGAGGTCATGTAGCTGGACTCCTGGGAGGCGAGGAACACGTAGAACGGAGCCAGCTCGGCGGGCTGTGCGGCGCGGCCCATCGGCGCCTGCGCGCCGAAGGAGTCCAGCTTCTTCTCGTCCATCGTGGCCGGGATCAGCGGGGTCCAGACCGGTCCGGGGGCCACGGCGTTGGCCCGGATCCCGCGGTCGACGAGGTTGTGCCCCAGACCCTTGACGAAGTTCACGATCGCGGCCTTCGAGGTGGCGTAGTCGAGCAGGTGCGGGGAGGGCTGGAAGGCCTGCACGGACGTCGTGGCGATCACCGAGGAGCCGGGGGTCATGTGCGGGACGGCGGCCTTGGTGAGCCAGAACAGCGCGTAGACGTTCGTCTTCATCACGCGGTCGAACTGCTCGGTGGTGATGTCGTCGATGCCGCCGTCCTGCGACATCTGGTAGGCGGCGTTGCTCACCAGCACGTCGATCCCGCCGAGCTCGTCGACCGCGCGCGCGACCACCTCGCGGCAGGTCTGCTCCTCGCGCAGGTCGGCCGCCACCGTGATCGCCGTCCGGCCCGCCTCCCGGACCCAGCGCGCGGTCTCCTCGGCGTCGTCCTTCTCCTCCTCCAGGTAGGTGATCAGCACGTCGGCGCCCTCGCGGGCGAAGGCGATCGCGACGGCGCGGCCGATCCCGGAGTCGCCCCCGGTGATCACCGCCCGCTTCCCCTCGAGCCGGCCGGTGCCGCGGTAGGTCTCCTCGCCGTGGTCCGGCCGCACGTCCATGTCGGCGGTGCGGCCCGGCCACTCGACGGTCCGGTCGCCGCTGCCCGGCGCGGCGTGCTGCTCGGTCGGGTCCTGCTGGGTGAACTGGTCCTTGCCCATCTCCGCCTCCATCGCGCTCCTCGATCGCCAGGGACGTTCCCCTCCCGGCGGCGGTCAACCGCTCCGGCTCCGCCGACGCCCGCGGCGCCGGTCACGCCGCCGCCGGTCGTGACCCGGCCGTCGGGTCCCGGCCCGGTGTCGAGGTGCGACGCGGGGTACTCGCACGCGTGACCCTCCGACTGGCCTGGGACCGCGGCGGTGCGGGCGAGCCGCTGCTGCTGCTCCACGGAATCGGCAGCACGCACGACGACTTCGTCGCGGTACGCCCGCAGCTGGAGGCCGACCACGCCGTGCTGGCACCCGACCTGCCCGGGCACGGCGGTTCGCCCGCGCTGCGCGGACGCCCCACGGTCGGCGCGATCGCGGACGTGCTCGAGGCGGATCTCGACGCGCTCGGGATCGGCCGCGTCCACGTCCTGGGCAACTCCCTCGGCGCGCGGCTGGCGCTGGAGCTGGCGGGCCGCGGGCGGGCGCTGTCGGTCGTCGCGATCGCCCCGTCCGGGTTGAACGTCCTGCCCGAGCGGCTCTACCAGGGCACCGTCCTGAGCCTCGCCCGGCTGGCGCTGCGCGCCGTCGGGCCGCGGCTCGACGGGATGGCGCGGTCGGTGCTCGGCAGGACCGTGCTGTTCACCGGTCTGCGGGCGGCACCGTGGCGGGCGGGCGAGGCCGAGGCCCGCGCGCTCCGGGCGGGGTTCGCGGAGTCGGCGGACTTCTGGCGGACGCTGTGGTGGGGCGTCCTCGTCGACCTCCCGGCCGGCATGGAGCGCATCGACTGTCCGGTCGTCCTCGCGCAGGGCACCGCGGACGTCATCGCCGGCGGGCAGACGCCCCGCTACCTCTGGCTGATCGCCGGATCCCGCTTCGTCCCCCTGCTCGGCGCGGGCCACGCCCCGCAGTCCGACGTGCCCGGGGCCATCGTGCAGCTGGTCCGCCGGGCCACCACCGCCGCGCGCCGCCGGCGGAGTGCCGGCGCGGACTCCTTCGGCGTCTGACGCCCGTCCGCACCCCGGTGGCGGGACCGTGCAGGGCATGCTGGAGGCATGGGGACGGTCGTGCACGCGCTCGGGTCGGCGATGGTGCTCGCCGCCGGCGTCATGCTGCTGGCGGTGGGGTCGCTCGCGCTCGGCGGGGTGGCGACGGTCGGGGGCGCCTCCTGGCTCGTGTGGTGCCTCCGGCGCGCCTGATCCCGCCCGAGCGGCGGGCGCCGGGACGGTCCACCGTGGCGTCCCGCTGTGAACCGTCCACGAGGCTCACGTCGCGATCGAGTCCAGCTGCTTGCCCGCGTAGTCCATCCGCGCGATCAGCAGCCCGATCAGCTGGATCACCAGCAGGACCGGGATGAGCATGAACGCGGCGGTGAAGGAGCCGGTGACGTTGCGGACCCACAGCGCGGCGTACGGCACGAGCACGCCGAGGAAGCCCGCGACCATCCACGTCAGGCCCATGCCGACCCCGCGCATGCGGGTCGGGTAGAGCTCGGCGGTGTAGGTGAGCACCGTGCCCCAGACGCCGATCAGGCCGAAGTTCGACGCCAGCCCGAACACCCACAGCTGCCAGGACTCGGTGGCGAGGGCCCACGGAATGAGCGTGACGATGAAGATGACGTTGCCGGTCAGCATGGCGCGGAACCGGCTCCACCGGTCGGCGATCCAGCCCATGAGGTAGTAGCCGAAGGCGCCGGCGACGCCCCACCAGATGTACCAGTTGCTGTACTCGGCGGTGGACCAGCCGTGGGTCTCCTTGAGGTAGAACGGAGCCCAGTAGCCCAGCGTGTACCAGGACATTGTCGCCGTCGCGGCGACGAACAGCGCCACGTAGGTCCGCTTGCGCTGGCCCGGCTCGAACAGCTGGCCGACGGACGCGCGGCGGGCCCGTTCGGCCCAGGTCGGCCGGTTCTCCGGTGGTGCGTCCTCGGTCCGCGCCATGACGACGTCCCGGTTGCGCACCCAGGCCGGGGACTCCGGGCAGAGGAAGCGGACGTAGATCGCCAGCAGGCCGATCGCCGCCGGGACGAGAAACGCCCACCGCCACCCGTGCGGCGCGATGATGTAGGTGCCGGTCAGGCCGGCGATGACCACGCCGTAGCCGTAGAGCGAGCGGGCCGCGCTGAGGATCTTGGCGCGGTGCCGGGCGGGCCAGGTCTCCACGGTGAGCAGGGAGCCGATCGCCCACTCGCCGGCGATCGTCACGCGCATCAGAGTGTAGAAGACGATGAAGAACAACCAGTTTCGCGAGACCACGATGGCGACGAGGAACAGGCAGGTCAGCACCACGTTGACGATGAACGCGGTGCGGCGGCCGATCCGGTCGGCCAGCCACGGCCAGAAGTAGGCGGCGAAGGCCGCGAGGACACCGGTCACCGTCACCGCGAGGGTCAGCGCGTTCAGGCTGATCCCGAAGTCCTCGAGCAGGTACGGCACGATCAGCGCGTAGAGGGCGATGACGATCCCGTCGAGCATCCAGCCCAGGCCGAGTGCGGTCGCGATGTGCCAGTGCGTCGAGGTCAGCGTCTCCGAGGCGTCGCCGTCGCTGACGTTGCGGAAGGACCGCGACCGGGCGTGCCGTTGCTCCAGCGGTCCCGGCGGGGCGGCGCCCACGCGGCCGGTGACGCTCACGGGTTCTTCGACGGTCACGGCGTCATCTCCTCGGGATCGCACGGCGTTGTGAGAGCTGAGGTCGGATCAGGCATCGTTGTGAGCCGGAACACTGCGCCCGCCGAAGTTAGGGCGGTCCGTCCGGCACTGTCGCTGTCGGAACCGCCAAGGGTCCCGAGCGGGACTGTGGAGGTTCTGCCGATGCGTCGGCCCGGTGACTGAGCGAACGTTCAGCACGATTGTCGACGTCGACACCGTGGAGGGCCTGCCCATGCCGACCAACGCGATCCGGGACCGATGGGCGGCGGGCGAGGCCGCCGTGGACTGCTGGATCTCCGGTTCCTCGGTGCTGTCCGCGGAGGCCGTCGGCCGGCTCGGCTACGACTCGGTGGTCATCGACATGCAGCACACGATGGCGGAGTACCGCGACGTGGTGACCGCGATCATCGCGCTGTCGGCGAGCCCCACGGTGCCCGTCGTGCGCGTGCCGGGCAACGACCCGATCCTCGTCGGCCGGGTGCTCGACGCGGGGGCGCGCGGGGTCATGTGCCCCATGGTGAACACTCGTGAGGCGGCCGAACGGTTCGTCGCGGCCTGCCGCTACCCGCCGGAGGGCACCCGCTCCTACGGCCCTTACCGGGCCGCGGACGGCGCCCGGTACTTCACCGGAGCCAACGCCGACATCGTGACGTTCGCGCAGATCGAGACGCTCGAGGCCCTCGACAACGTCGACGAGATCGCGGCGACCCCGGGCCTGGACGTCCTGTTCGTCGGGCCGACGGACCTGTCGATCTCCGGCGGCGGGGCGCCGTCGATGTCCTACACCGACCCGCTCGTGGACGAGCGGCACCGGGCGATCGTCGACGCCGCCCACCGGGCCGGCAAGCGCGCCGGGATGCTCGCCCTCGCGCCGGGCGACCCCGAGATCGGGCGCGGCTGGGGGATGGACTTCCTGTCGGTCGCGATGGAGCAGCGGCTGGTCGCGGTGGGGGCGGCCCAGGCGCTGCGGCACGGCCGCTCCGTCGCCGGTCCGGCCCTCGCGCAGGCATGACGGGCCGGTACGTCGTCGGCCGGGTCGCCGACATCCCCGAGGGCGGGCGGGTGCTCGTCGAGGTGGGCGGCCGCCAGGTCGGCGTGTTCAACGTCGGGGGCTCCTTCTACGGGCTGATCAACCGGTGCCCGCACAAGGGGGCCGAGATGTGCAAGGGCAACGTCGTGGCCGGCCTGACGTCGGCGCGGCCGGGGGAGTTCGAGTACGACGAGGGCACGGCCCTGCTCATGTGCCCCTGGCACGGCTGGGAGTTCGACGTCCGCACCGGGCAGTCCTGGTTCGACCCGCGCACCCGGCTGCGGACCTACGACGTCGCCGTCGCCGGCCCGGACGAGGTCGAGGGCATGCCCGTGGCGGACCGGGTGACGGACCGGGTGGCGGGGCCCTACGTGGCCGAGACGGTGGAGGTCGGGGTGGAGGACGGGTACGTCGTGGTCGACCTGCGGAAGGCCCGCAAGGCCCGGGCGACGCGGGAGACGCCGGAGGCGCGGCCGACGGAGCCGGCGGGGAAGGGCGGGGACCGGTGACGACCGCGCTGCTGGCGGGCACCACACGGGACGAGCTGTGGCCGGACCCGGTGATCGACTGCGACGTCCACGCGAACGTCCCCTCGCTCGAGGCGCTCTTCCCGTACCTGTCCCGGCACTGGGTCGCGTGGTGCACCGAGCGGGGCTGGCACGGCCCGGTCGGCGGGGTCAACCTCGCCTACCCGCCGGGTTCGGACCGCTCCTGCCGGCCGGAGTGGCGGCCCGCGGACCGGCCGCCGGCCTCGGAGCTCGGGCTGCTGCAGCAGCACGTGCTCGACCCGTGGCGCGTCGAGCGGGCGATCCTGACCTGCTACTACGCGGTGGACGCGCTCCGGCACCCGGACTGGGCGGCCGCGCTCGCCCGCGCGGTCAACGACTGGCTGGTCGCCGAGTGGCTCGACCGCGACCCCCGGCTGGCCGGCACGCTGGTGGTTCCGGCGCGCGACCCCGCCGCGATGATCGAGGAGATCCACCGGGTCGGCGACCATCCCGGCTTCGTCCAGGTGCTGCTGCCCGTGCGGCACGCCGCGCTGTGGGGTCAACGGCAGTTCCATCCCGTGTTCCAGGCCATGACGGAGCACGGCCTGGTGGCCGGCCTGCACTTCGGCGGCGTCACCACGGACGCGCCGTCGTCGACCGGGTACTCCTCCTACTACGTCGAGGAGTACGCCGCGGAGTGGCAGTCCTTCACCGCACAGGTCACGAGCCTGGTGTCGGAGGGGGTGTTCCAGGTCTGCCCGGAGCTGCGGGTGTCCGTGCTCGAGGGCGGCTTCACCTGGCTGCCGGTGTGGGGCTGGCGGATGGACAAGGAGTGGAAGGGGCTGCGCCGCGAGGTGCCCTGGCTCGACCGGCGGCCGTTGGAGATCATCCGCGAGCACATGCGGTTCTCGGTGGCCCCCGCCGACCTGGGCACCCGCGAGCAGACCGCGACGGTCCTCGAGTGGCTGGGTTCGGACGACATGCTGATGTTCGCCACGGACTACCCGCACGGCTACGACGACGACATCGCCCAGCTCCTCGCGGCCGCGCCGCCCGCCATGCGCCCGCGGCTGATGGCCGACACCGCCCGCGACTGGTACCGCCTCTGAACCGTCCGGAGCCGGTGCCCGGATCGCCCCGAACGGAGGTCGACGGCCGAGTCATGCGGTTGCATCATCGAACGGTGTCCCGCGACGCGGCGGGGCACGGTGCGACGCGTGAGGAGGCGCTTGTCGTGGCCCGTCGGGACGTCGTGACGCGCGACGAGGCGTGGACCGCCCTCATGGAGCGGCTGCAGGAGACCGGGCTGCTCGACGGGCACGGCCCGATGGCCGACCGGATGCTCGCCCGGGTCTTCACACACAGCTCCTACCGACACGTCGACCGGGACGTGCTGCGGGAGAGCTGGCGGCGCAACCTCTCGGTGTCCGTCGGGGGCGTCCGCGCGCGCCGGCACCCCGGACCCGAGGACGACGACGGCCCGCTGCGGGAGGTCGGGGAGGAGCGGGCCCGGCAGGGGGTCGGCGTGGCCGAGATGCTGCAGACGTCCATGCAGCACCAGAAGATCTTCGTGGACCTGGTGCGCGAGCTCGCGCCGCCGTCGCCGTACCGGGACAGCCTGCTGCTGGAGCTGTTCAGCATCAAGCAGGCGTGGTCGGCGTGGAGCATGGTGGCGCTCGCGGCCGGGCACCGCGAGGCCGAGCTGGAGATGCAGCGCCGCGCCCAGGAACACCAGGACGGCTTCGTTCGACGCATCATCTCCGGCTCGATCGCCGCGTCGGAGATCGCGAGCGGCGCGGCGGCGTACGGGCTGGACCGCGAGCGGGAGTACCGCGCCTTCCGCGCCCGGCCGGCGTCGGGCCCGGACTCGTTGCGGACCATGGAGCGCTACCTGCGCGTGGCGGCCACGACCGAGCGCCGCAACGGGATGATGGCGGTGATCGACGGCGACCTGTGCGGGTTCCTCGCCGTGCTCCCCGCCGATCCGCCGCCGACCGCCGTCGGGGTCTCGCCGCCGGTTCCGCTGGAGGGGGTGCCCGCGGTGTTCCGGCTCGCCACGCGCGCGCTGGAGACGGCGCTGGCGCTGGACCGCACCGAGGTGGTGAGCGTGGCGGACCTGGGCCTGCACCCCGCCGTCGTCGCCGACCACGACCTGGGCGAGCTGATGCACGAGCGGTTCGTGAAGCCCTTCGAGCGGTTCGGCGCCTCCGGTGCGGCGATCCTCGAGACGGTCGAGCGCTACCTGCGCAACGGCAGCCGCCTCGAGGCGACCCGCCAGCAGCTCTTCCTGCACACCAACACCGTCCGCTACCGGCTCGCGCGCTTCGAGTCCATCACCGGCTGCTCGCTGCGCGACTACGACGCGCTGGCGCAGGTGTGGTGGGCGCTGGCGTGGGACCGGCTGCACGGCTCCCGCGGGGGAGCGTCGGTCGCCTCGTAGGCGACCCTGGGTTTTGTCGGGTCGCACAACGGCGGCCCGGCGCAGTTCGGCACGACCGCCGTTGTCGGCCCACGGCACGGCGGGGCACGGTTCGACGGGGAGCGGGCACCGCCGCCCGCCCGGAAGGAGCACCGCGGATGAGGATGACCCGGGCGCACAGTGTGGAGGACCTCCGACGGGCCGCGCGGCGTCGGATGCCGCGGGCGGTGTTCGACGTGGTCGACGGCGGCGCGGGCGACGAGCACACCCTGCGCTGGAACCGCGAGGCGTTCGAGCGGATCCCGTTGCGCCCGAGGGCGCTGGTCGACGTCGCGCACGTCGACACCACGACGACGGTGCTCGGGGACCGGGTGTCCATGCCGCTCCTGCTGGCGCCCTGCAGCTTCGCGCGGATGTGCCACAGCGACGCCGAGCCCGCCGTGGCCCGCGCCGCCGGGCGGGCGGGGACGGTCTACGTCGTCCCCGGCGGGTCCGGCGAGCGGCCGGAGGTCGTGATCCGCTCGGCCGGCGGGCCGCTGTGGTACCAGCTCTACCTCAAGCCGGACCGGGCGATGAACGACGAGCTGGTGGACCGGGTCGCCGGCGCGGGCTACCGGACCCTGTGCGTCACGATCGACACCCCGATCAAGCCCTACCGCGAGAAGGACCTGCGCAACGGCGTCACGCTGCCGGTCACCCCCTCGCCCCGGCTCGCGCTGGCCGGGCTGGCGCACCCGCGGTGGAGCCGGGACTTCCTGTTCGGCACCGGCGGCGCGGGCCTGGACCTGTTCGCGGCCAGGCGCGCCTACACGAACTTCACCGACGCGATCATGCACAGCCGGTCCGTGACCGCCGGGGAGATCCGCCGGCTGCGGGACCGCTGGCAGGGCCCGCTGGTGGTCAAGGGGGTGCTGCGCGGCGACGAGGTCGCGGAGATGGCGGACCTCGGCGTCGACGGCGTGGTCGTGTCCAACCACGGCGGCCGCAACCTCGACGGCGCCCCCGCCACCGTCGACGTGCTCGCCGAGGTCGTCGACGCCGCGGCCGGGCGGCTCGACGTCCTGCTCGACGGCGGCGTCCGGCGGGGGACGGACGTGGTCCGCGCGCTCGCCCTCGGGGCCAAGGCCGTGCTGGTCGGGCGGCCCTACATGTTCGCGCTGGCCGCCGGCGGCGAGGCCGGCGTCGACCGCGTCCTCGAACTGCTGCACAACGAGATCATCCGGGCGATGTCGCTGGTCGGGGCGACGTCCGTCAAGGAGATCGACCGCTCGCTGGTCGGGCACGCCCGGCCCGCCGACGTCCGGGAGGGGACGACGTGACCGTGAACCCGACACTGGAGGCCCCCGTCGCGGCACCCGCCCGGACCGGCGCGAAGCTCGGGATCATCGACGCGGACGTCCACCCGTCGATGAACCCGGCGATCCCCGGCGTCCTGCGGCACCTGCCGACGCGCTGGCAGGAGTACCTGGTGCACACCGGCCTGCGCGCCGGTGCGCCGGGCGGGGACCGGCCGCGGCACCGGGAGTTCGCCAGCCGCTGGGACGCGGTGCCGCCCGGCGGGGGCGCGCCGGGGATCGACCCGGCGTTCGCCCGGGCGCAGCTGCTCGACGCCTACGACATGAGCGCCGCGGTGCTCAACGACATCGGCGGCTTCCCGCTCAGCGGCGGGATGCGGGTGCCCGCGGAGTTCTGCGCCGCCTTCTGCTCCGCGCTCAACACCTACCGCGAGGAGGTGTGGTTCGCCGACGACCCCCGCTGGTACGGCGCGATCAACCTGCCCTACGAGATTCCGGACCTCGCCGTGGAGGAGATCGTGCGGCGCAAGGAGGGCCCGGACGGGGACCGGTGGGTGCAGGTGATGCTCGCCCCGGACAACGAGCGGGGCATCGGGCACCGCAAGTACTGGCCGGTCCTGGAGGCCTGCGAGCACTACGGCCTGCCGATCGGCTTCCACGTGCTCTCGGGCCGGCGGATCACGCCGTCGGGCCCGGCCAACTTCTACTTCGAGGAGCACTGCGACTTCGCCGGGCTGAACTTCCCGGTGATCGCCAGCCTCGTCTTCGAGGGCACCTTCGACCGGTTCCCGGGGCTCAAGGTCGCGATGGTCGAGCTCGGCTGGTCCTGGGTGGTCCCGCTGGCCTGGCGGATGGACCACGCCTACCGGATGATGCCGCGTGAGGTGGAGCTGCAGCGGCTGCCGTCCGAGTACATCCGCGACCACCTGTGGTTCACCACGCAGCCGATGGAGGAGCCGGAGAACCCGCGCTGGTTCGACGACGTCCTCGCCCTCTTCGAGTCCTCCGGCATGGCGGACAAGCTGATGTTCTCCTCCGACTACCCGCACTGGGACTTCGACGAGCCGGACTCCTTCCCGCTGTCCGTCCGCCGTGACCACGAGCGGTTCGGCCGGATCCTCGGGGGCAACGCGAGCGCGCTCTACGGGCTGCCGTTGCTCCCGGGGACCGGGTACCCCGTCGGCTGGCCACGGCACGGCCACGAGGTCCCGGCCGCAAGGGTCGGGACCTCGTCGCGCGGTCGTCTCACTCGGCGGTGAGCGACCGGTCGCGGGTCTCCGGGAGGCCTGACAGGCACCCGACGGAGATCAGCAGCAGCACCGCCATGCAGAGGCCGAGGGCGATCGGACCCCAGCCGGAGGCGGCGAGCGGGGCGGCGGCCACCAGGATGCCGGCGCCACCGACGACCCCGCCGAGGTTGTAGCTCAGGCCGGCGCCGGTGTAGCGGTGCCGGGTGGAGAACATCTCGGGCAGGTAGGCGCCCAGCGGACCGTAGGCCAGGCCGATGAGGCCGAGCAGGACGACGATCCCGGTGCCGATCGCGAGGGGCGAGCGGGTGTCGATCAGCGGGAAGAGCACCAGCGACCACACGGCCAGGGCGATGCAGCCGGCCAGGACGAACGGGCGGCGCCCGAACCGGTCGGACAGGACGGCGGCGGCGGCGGTGATCGCGACCGTGGCGACCGACCCGATGATGTCGATCACGAGGATGCCCGCCGTGCTCATCCCGAGGCTGCTCGTCGCGTAGCTCGTCAGGTAGACGGAGGCGATCGACATGCTGGCGAACACCCCGGTGGTCAGGCCGGTCGCCAGCAGCATCGTCCGGGGCTGGCGCCGCCACACCTCGAGGAACGGCACGGCGCGCGGGGTGCTCGTGCGGGCGGCCGCGGCGGCGGTGAAGACGGGCGTCTCGGTGGTGCGCAGCCGCACCCACAGCCCGACCCCGATCAGCAGCGCGCTGAGCACGAACGGCACCCGCCAGCCCCAGCTGACGAACGCCTCGCTCGTCTCACCGATCCCCAGGTCGACGGCCAGGAAGGTGGCGGCGGCCAGGGCGAACGCGAGGGTCGCGCCGACCTGCGGGTAGAGGGCGAACCGCCCGCGCCGGCCGTCGGGGGCGTTCTCGGAGGCGAACAGGGCGGCCCCGGCCCACTCCCCGCCCACGGCCAGCCCCTGCACGGCACGCAGGACGACCAGCAGGATCGGGGCGGCGACGCCGATCGTCGCGGCGCCGGGCAACAGTCCGACCGCGACGGTGCACAAACCCATCATCATCAGCGTGAGGATCAGTGTGCGCTTGCGGCCGAGGCGGTCGCCGATGTGACCGAACAGGACGGACCCGACGGGCCGGAACACGAACACGACGGCGAAGGTCCCGAACGCCGCGAGCGCGCCGACGACGGCGCCCGCGCCCGGGAAGAAGACTTTGCCGAACACGAGCGCGGCGGCCGTGCCGTAGATGAAGTAGTCGTAGTACTCGATCGTGGTGCCCGCCATGCTGGCCAGGTTGATCCGGCGGACGGCGGCCCGGTCCGGGGTCCCGGTCGGGCCGGCGGGGGAGGGCGGGCTGAGGACTTCGGTGGACATGATCCCTTCTTCCGGTTCGCTGAGGTGGTGTGGCCTCAGCGTCGACCGGAGGAGGGGGCAGCGGGATCGACCGGCCGGCCCGCCCCCCGGGTGACGCCCTGCTCGGGCGATCGGGGGACGGGCGGTCCGTCGAGTGGGGGAGCTCAGCCGAAGGTCGCCTCGCGCCCGGCCGCGGGCCGCGACCCGTTGCCCGCCCGCTTCGCCGCCCATTCGGCCTCGTGCTTGTCGAACATCGCCCGCGCGGCGGCGGTGCGCCTCTCCGTCAGCTCCGCCTGGTGCTGCGTGACCCAGCGGTACGAGTCCTGGCGGGGGGCGTTGGACCGCTCGAAGTGGGGGATGACGTAGCGGGCGTAGAGCTCGTAGGAGCGCTTCGTGTTCTCCCAGGTGGCCCAGTCGTGGGCGTTGAGGAGGACGGCGCCGAACCCGGGCATCCTCTCCTGCAGGCGCTCGATGCGGGCGATGGCGTCGTCCGGCGTGCCGATCACCCCCGCGCCCTGCTCGACGTACCACTCCACCGGGTCGACGCCCTCCGGGAGGAAGAGCCGCGGCATGTTGTTGTTCAGGTAGTCGATCTGCGCCTTCAGGCCGTGCCGGGCCTGGGCCATCGCCTCCTCGCGGGTCTCCGCCAGGTGCATCCCGACCACGAGCCGCAGCCGGTCCGGATCCATGGTCCGGCCGTGCTCGGCGGCCACCTCCTCGGCCACCCGCCAGTTGACGTCGAGCGCGTCGAAGCCCGCGTTCTCCCCGGCTGCGACGCACAGCATCCCGAGGTCGTACTTCCCGGCCAGGCGCCCGCCCGAGGGGGTCACGGCGCTCGCCACGCACACCTCGGGGTGCGGATGGGAGTAGGGCGGCAGGTGCAGCCGCGCCTCGACGAGCTCGTACCACTCGGTCCTCTCGGTGACGACCTCGCCGCGGAACAGGCGGAGGATCACGTCCAGCGCCTCGGCCATCCGGTCGCGCTGCACGGACGGGTCGATGCCGAGCATCAGGGCGTCCGAGGCGAGCAGGCCGGGACCGGCGCCGAACATCACCCGGCCGCGGGTCATGTGGTCCAGCTGCACGATCCGCTCGGCCACCATGAACGGGTTGTGGTACGGCAGCGACACGACCCCCGTGCCGAACCGCAGGTGCCGGGTCCGCTCGGCCGCGGCCGCGATGAACAGCTCCGGCGAGGCGATGGTCTCCATCCCCGCGGAGTGGTGCTCGCCGATCCAGGCCTCGTGGAAGCCCAGGTCGTCGAGCAGGTCCATCAGCTGCAGGTCCTGCCGGAGCAGCAGCGTCGGGTTCTCGTCGGTCTGGTGGAACGGCGCCATGAACACGCCGTGGCGGAGCCTGACCGCCATCACCTCACCTCCAGGTCGGTCGGGTCCGGATGCCGCAGGCGCTCCCAGATCTCGGTCCCCTCGAAGGGGCAGTTCGAGGCCGATCGGCCGTGGGCGTTGCGGTAGTAGTTGTCCGCCCGCGGGTCGCTCCAGGTCCGGAGCACCTCCCGCTCGTCGAGCTTGCGGTTGTAGCGGCGGTAGGCCTCGGGCGTGATCGCCACCGAGTGCCGGTCCCCGAGGACCAGGTCGGCGATCCGCTCCAGGGCGAACCGGGTGGTGATCTCGGAGAAGGTGACCACCCCCAGGCTGAAGGGATTGGTGTTGGGGCCGTAGAGCAGGAAGAGGTTGGGGAAGGCGGGCAGCATCGTGCCGACCCAGGCCCGCGCCCCGTCCTCAGCCCAGAGGTCCGCCAGGCGCAGCCCGTCCCGGCCGCGGACCTCCATGGGCCACAGGAAGTCGTTGGCGCGGAAGCCCGTCGCGTAGACCACGACGTCCGCGGGGTGCTCCCGGCCGTCGACCGTCTCGATCCCGTGCTCGGTCAGCCCGGCGATGCCCTCGGTGACGAGGGTGACGTCGGCGCGCAGCAGGGCGTCGTAGATCCCGTAGCCGGCGTCGACCGCGACCGGGCGCGCGGACATCGGCGGGTGCGGCGGCAGCATCTGCTCCAGCAGGTCGGGCCGCGAACCGAGCTTCTGGCGCATGAACTCCAGCCGGCCGTCCCGGATCCGGGCGTTCATCGCGCTCCGGCTCAGCGGGTCCGTCCACTCCGGATCCACGTCGAAGGCCCGGCTCTGCACGTGCGGGCCGGTCAGCCAGCTGGTGCGGAAGCGCAGGAAGTTCGCGTACCAGGGGAGGTTGCGGTCCAGCCACGCGACCTGGTCGGGATAGCGGCTGCGGTACCCGGGACGGTCGAACACCCACTGCGGCGTCCGCTGGTAGAGCTCCACGTGCCCCGCGAGGTCGGCCAGCTCCGGCACCATCTGGTAGCTGGTGCAGCCCGACCCGATGACGGCCACACGCTTCCCGGTGAGGTCCAGGTCGGCGGGCCAGCGGGCGGTGTGGAACGCGGGACCGCGGAACCGGTCCGCTCCGGGGATCTCCGGGACGTTGGGTCGCGACAGGAACCCGACGGCGCTGATGACCGCGCGCGGCCGCAGCGTCCGCTCGCCCTCGGGGTCCCGGACCCGCACGACCCAGCACGCGCCCTGCTCGTCCCACTCCGCGGAGAGGACCTCGGTGTCGAACGAGATGTCCCGGCGCAGGTCGAAGGTGTCCGCGACCCAGTTGAAGTACTTCTCGTTCTCCGCCTGCTCGCAGAAGGGCCCCGCGTACTCGTAGCCCAGCCCGTACAGGTGGGTGTAGGCCCGGCTCGGGGTGTCCACCCGCGCCCCGGGGTAGCGGTTCTCGTGCCAGGTGCCGCCCACGCCCGGGTTCTTCTCGACCACCGTGAACGGGATGCCGGCGCGCTTGAGCTGCACGGCGGCGTTGAGCCCGCCGAGCCCGGCCCCGATGACCAGCACGGAGAAGTCGGCGAGCCGCTCCGGCGGCGGGTCCTCGGGCCAGCGCAGCGACCGGGCCCAGGGGTCGAGGGCGAGCTCCTCGAGCCACAGCTCCAGCTCGGACTCCGGGACCTCCTGGCCGGCGGCGAGCCCCAGGCTGCCGCGCAACCGCTCGGGCGGCCCGATCGGCAGCTCGCCCGCCCCGGCGTCCCGGTAGGCGCGCAGGAAGGCCGCCGCCTTGGCCCGCAGCAGGCCCGCGTCCCGGCGGTCCGCTAGGCCCATGGCTTCGGCGACGCCGGCGTGGAACGGCGCGACCGGGACCGCCGCCACCTCCTCGTCCCCGGTCAGCTGGTAGAGCCACCCCCGCAGCACCATGGGGTCGGCGTGTGCGAGCGCGTCGTCGATCGTGTCGTCCGTGGCCGTGCGAAGTTCGGTGCGGATCGTCGTCGATCCCTGCATCCGGTCGCCCCCTTCCGCGGCATGCCGTCGGGATGCCATGGTAGCTGAACGATCGTTTAGGTGAACGGTTTTCCGCCCGGCCCGGACGAGACCCGTTCCGCCCCGCGCGCCGACCGAGGTCGGCCACGAAGGAGGTCGGTCATGAGGATCCACGACGTGGTGGCGTTCACGGCCGCCCGCACCCCGCAGGCCGTCGCCCTGCACTTCGAGGGGGACGCCTGGACCTACGCGCGGCTCGACGACCGCGCCCGCAGGCTCGCCCGGGGGCTGCGGGGGATCGCGGAACCCGGCGACCGGATCGCGATGCTCACCGAGAACACCCCCGACTACGTCGTCGCCTACTACGGGGTGCCGCTCGCCGGGATGGCGCTGGTGTTCGTGAACTACCGGCTCACCACCCGGGAGGTCACGGACAACCTGGCCGACTCCGCCCCGACGGTGCTGATCACCGAGCGGAAGTTCCTGGGGACGGCCCGGGCCGCGGCCGCCGCCGTGCCGTCCGTCCGCACGCTGGTGTGCGTCGACGACCCGGGGCCGGAGGGGGCGGAGGGGCCCCTGCCGCTGCCCTTCGCCGCGCTCGTCGCCGAGCCGCCGGTCCCGCTGCCGGAGCCCGACGAGGACGCCCCGGCCTGGCTGATCTACACCTCCGGGACCACCGGCCGCGCGAAGGGCGCGGTGCTGACCCACCGCAACGTCACCGCGGCCGTGCTCAACGCGGTCGCCAGCTGGGAGTCGGACGACGAACCCGAGGTCTCGCTGATGCCCTGGCCGCTGTGCCACATCGCCGGCTACGGCGTGCTGGTCTCGCACCTGCGCGGCGAGGCCGTCGCGGTGCTGCGCCGCTACGACCCGGTCGTGTTCCTGGAGACCCTGCAGGAGCTCCGCGCGACGAGCACGACCATGGCCCCGACGATGCTGGCGATGCTGCTGCGGCACCCGGACTTCCCGCGCTACGACACCACGTCGATCACCAGGATCGGCTACGGCTCGGCCCCGATGCCCGCCCAGGTGCTGCGCGAGGGGATGGCCGCCTTCCCCCGCGCCCGGTTCCAGACCGGCTTCGGGATGACCGAGCTGGCCGGCAACGTGCTCGTGCACAGCTCGGCCGACCACCTCCGCGCCGCCGACGACCGGCCGGACCTGCTCACCTCGGTCGGCCGGCCGATGCTGCTGTCCGCGGTCCGGGTCGTGGACGACAAGGGCGACGACACCGCCCCCGACGAGGTCGGGGAGCTCGTGATCCGCGGCGACCAGGTGTGCGCCGGGTACTGGCAGCGGCCCGACGCGACAGCCGAGGCCTTCCGCGACGGCTGGTTCCACAGCGGCGACCTCGCCAAGCGGGACGCCGAGGGCTACTTCTCCATCGTCGACCGGAAGAAGGACATGATCCTGACGGGCGGCGAGAACGTCTACTCGCGGGAGGTGGAGGAGGTCCTGCACCAGCACCCGGACGTCGCGGCCGCGGCGGTCGTCGGGCAGCCGGACGAGGTGTGGGGCGAGGTGGTCGTCGCCGTGATCGAGCCCCGTGACGGGCGCACGCCCACCACCGAGGACATCCGCGAGTTCTGCGGCGGGCGGCTCGCGGGGTACAAGCGGCCGCGCCGCGTGCTGGTCGTGCCGGAGCTGCCGCGCAACACGGTGGGCAAGGTGCTCAAGCGCGAGCTGCGCGCGCAGGTGACCGCGGCCACGAGCGCGGGGGCGGACGACACGGCGGACGACACGGCGGACGACACGGCGGACGACACGGCGGACGACACGGCGGACGACACGGCGGACGACACGGCGGAGGACACGGCGCCCCGGGCGACGGGCTGACCGCCGTCACCCTGTGGTCGTCCGTCGCGCAGCGGGTAGGCCTCCGGGCATGTGCCCCGCCCGCCCGAGCTCGATCCTGCTGTGGGACGCCGACGAGCTGCGCGACCCGCCCGCCACCCCCTGCTGCCTGCGCTCCACGCGGATCGGCGAGCGGGCCGTCGTCTACCGGACGGGGCCGGGCGGGGGCGTGGCGGCGCTCGTCGACTTCACCTCCGACGCCGAGCCCCGTCCGGACGGCGGCTGGCACGCCACCGCGGTGGTGCGGCCGATCCGTCGGCCGCTCCCGCGCGCGGAGCTGCTCGCCGACGACCTCCTCGCCCCGGTGTTCCGCCACCTCCGCAGCCGCAGGCGGCTGCCGGAGGCGGCGGCGGAGCGGCTCGGGGCGCTCGTGGACCCGGGGGAGATCGCGTAGCCCGCGAGCTCACACGGGGACGCGGACCCCGCGGGCCTCGAGCCGGGGCAGCACCTCCTGGGCGAACCAGCCGAGCTCCTCGGCGTAGTCGAGGAACGCGAGCGTCATCCCGGCGAAGCCGGCCTCGTGGAAGCGGGTGATCTCGTCGGCGACCTCGTCCGGCGTGCCGATCAGCGGGCAGCTGCCGTGTCCGGCCGCGAAGCGGGAGCGGAAGGTCTGCAGCATCTCCGGGGTGAACGACCTGGCGTGCAGGCCCTGCAGGCGCATGAGGTTGTCGACGGCGGCCCAGTCCGCGTTCTCCTCGGCGTAGTACCGCAGGAACTCCTCGGCCTCGCGCCGGGTGGGCCGGCACACCACGTGGCCGAGGGTGAAGACCCCGACGCGGCGGTCGTAGGACCGGCGGGCCGTCTCCTGCACGGTCCGGACGACCTCGGCGCCGTCCGCGGGGCCGCCGACGATGGTGAAGGCGAAGTCCGCGTTGCGCGCGGCGAACCGGCGCCCCTGGTCCGAGGAGCCCGCGTTGAGCACGGGCAGCGGCCCGTCGACGGGCTTGGGCATGCCCTCGACGCCCTCGAGGGTGAAGAACCGGCCGGCGTGGTCGAAGCGGCCCTCCTCGGCCCAGATCCGCCGGATCACCTCCCACCACTCCTGCGCCAGCGCGTAGCGGTCGTCGTGGTCCTGCGGCAGGGCGACGCCCATCGCCCGGTACTCCGGCTCGTTCCACCCGGCGACGATGTTGATCCCGGCGCGCCCCTCGCCGATCCGGTCGAGCGTGGCCAGCTGCTTGGCGACGACCACCGGGTGGTTGAAGGCCGTGTGGATCGTCGAGAACACCGTGATCCGGCGCGTCTCCGCCAGTTGGGCGGCGGCCAGCGTGACGGGGTCCAGCACCGACTCGTGGAAGTTGGTGTCCCCGCCGTAGCCGATCCAGCGCGCGATGGGCAGCAGGAAGTCGATGCCCACCTCGTCGGCCAGCCGGGCCAGCCGCAGGTTGTCCGCCCAGCTGCCGGACCAGCGCTCCGGGACGCGGGTCACCGCGAGTCCGGACGAGCAGTTGGCCGAGAACAGGCCCAGCTTGAACCCCTTGCCGTCGGCGAGCGCCCTCATGTTCGGTTCCCTTCCATCCCCGCAGTCTCGGCAGCGCGGGGGCGCGGGCGCACGCAACGGGCCGTGGCTCAGACCGCCTCGCGGGTGCCGGCGGCCGTGCGGGCCCCGGCGTCCGACCCCTGCTCGGCGAGCTCCCGCGTCAGGGCGCGGCGGATCTTCGGCTGCTGGGACAGGGCGACGGCGAGGACGGTCAGGAGGAACCACATCGCGAGGCTGCTCAGCACGACGAACAGGATCGGGACGATCTCGCCGCCCAGCCGCGCGGCCAGCCCCTGGGCGGCGAGGATGCGCCAGAGCAGCATCAGGTTGACCAGGTAGCCGATCGCGTACGCGACCACGAACGCGATTGCGAACTGCTTGAGGGTGCCGGACTGCCGGCGCCGGCGGATCGGCTCGTCGCGCACGGGCAGCAGCACCGACAGGACGTTGCCGACCCCCAGCCACAGCAGGATGAAGCAGACGACCAGGGCGCACGCCTTGACGAACGCGCCCACCTCCCCGGCCCGCCAGGCGAGCAGGCCGCTGAGCAGGAACCCGACCGGCGCGACGAGTGCGGCGACCGCCAGGTTCTTGACCACGAGCAGGTGCCACAGCCGCGCCCCGCCGTCGAGCGCCGCCCGGACCCGCTCGGCGTCGAAGCACATCGCGTTGATGCACACGGCCCCGCCCATCATCACCGAGATCACCCAGAGCCCCAGGTAGGGCAGCCACTTCTGGTCGCGGTCCCACTCGAAGACCCGGATGAAGCCGAGGTAGAGCAGGCCCAGGGCCAGGCTGACGGCCAGGCTCCTGACGGCGGTGTGCGGCCGGCGCCGCAGGGTGTAGGAGATCTCGCCGCGCACGCCGTGGGCCAGTGCCGGCCCGTGCCGGGCGACGGCGTTGCGTCCCTGCAGGGGCACGTGCCCGTCGACGGCCGCGGCGCCGGGCTCGTCCTCGCCCGCGTCGATGCGGGCGAGCCGGGCGTCGAGGACGGCGAGGTGCGCCTCGAGCAGCGCCAGCCGCGCCACGCCGACCGCGGCCGCCGCGTCCCGCTCGGCGCGGGCGGCGTCGGCGTGGGTGACCGGGGGCGGGTCCGTGTCGGGCGGGCCGGAGGTGCCGGGATCGCCGAGGGCGGCATGAACGTCGAGGGTGGGGGCGTCGAGGAACGCCGCCCGCAGCCCGGCCGGCCGGGGGCCGATGCCGTCCCCGCCCGAGCGTCGCTCGGCGGCGCGCTGCTCGTCGAGGACCCCCAGGACCTTTCGCCTCAGGGCCTCGACGTCCGGCCGGTCCTTCCACTTCGCGGCGAGGGCGGCCCGCTCGGCCGCACCCGCGCGCTCGACGAGCTCGGTCAGGTCGTCCACCGCCGCCATCGCTCACCCCTGCGCGCTCCGGCCACCCCCTCGGGGCGTGCTCGGTGTCGACCGTCGGCGAGTCGGGGGCGGCGGGCACCGCCCGGCATGGGTGAGTCCGGTGGGACAGGCGTTGTCGGCAGGTAGTCTGTCGACAGTCGGAGGGAGACCCGTGTCCGTCGAGCCGTTGCCGAACATCGACCGCAGCACGCTGCGGGAGCGCGTGCTGAAGGCGCTGCGCTCGGCGATCACCTCCGGTGCGTACCGACCGGGGGACCACCTCGGCGAGGTCGAGCTGGCCGGCCGGCTCGGGGTGAGCCGGGGGACCGTGCGGGAGGCGCTGCGGCACCTCCAGCAGGAGGGCCTGGTGACCGCGGGCAACCGCGGGATGCTGCGGGTCAACGTCCTGTCCGCCGAGGAGATCCGGGGGCTGTTCCGGGTGCGGGCGGCGCTGGAGGGGCTGGCGGTCCGGGAGATCGTCGCGCGGCCGGACCGGCCGGCGGCGGTGGCCGCGCTGCGGGCGGCGGTCGAGGACCTGGCCGCGGCGGGGGAGGACTTCGCCGCGAAGGTGGAGGCCGATCTGGGCTTCCACGTGCGGCTCTGCGAGCTGTCGGGCAACCCGATGCTGGTGGAGTCGTGGCGGCACCTCGAGGGCCGGATCCGGGTCACGATCATGAACCGGGACCCCGAGGAGGCCCCGGCGATGATGACGTCGGGTCGGCACGCGCCGATCATCGACGCCGTCGAACGCGGCGACCTCGAGGGGGCGATCGCGGTGGTGGAGGAGCACATGGCCGCCGCCGCGGACCACTTCACGGGCACGTCCGCGCACTGATCCCGGCGACGCACCGCGTCCGGACCCCTGAGGTTTCTCGCCGGTAACCGTTGACAGCGGGCCGTCGGCCCTTCATGGTTCTCCCATCACTGCCGAGTGTTAACAGTCGGACTGTCGGGAATCGGGAGTCCCGCGCTCGGTGTCGACGGATCAGCGGAGATCACATGTCTGCAGAGCACGTGCCCACGGGGGCGGCGGTGCAGGGGACGCCGGCCCGCAAGCGGGTCGCCCTCGGCTCGTCGATCGGGGCGACGATCGAGACCTACGACTTCATCGGCTTCGGCACGGCCGCGGCCCTGTACTTCAACCACGTCTTCTTCCCCTCGACCGACCCGCTCTCGGGGACGCTGCTGTCCTTCGCGACCCTGGGGATCGGGTTCGCGGTCCGCCCGCTCGGCGGGATCGTCGGCGGCTACCTCGGTGACCGGATCGGGCGCAAGCCCGTGCTGGTCGGCTCGCTGCTGCTGATGGGCGTCGCGACGGTCCTCATCGGCCTGCTGCCGACGTACCAGCAGGTCGGCGTGTGGGCCGGCATCCTGCTCGTCGCCGTCCGGGTCGTGCAGGGCCTGGCGTTCGGCGCCGAGTGGGGCGGCGCGATCCTGATGACCTTCGAGCACGCGCCGTGGCGCAAGCGGGGGCTCTACACCGGGATCACGCAGGCCGGGTTCCCGGTCGGGCTGCTGCTGGCCAACGCGGCGTTCCTGCTGTCGGTGCCGCTGGGCGACCAGTGGGCGTGGCGGGTGCCGTTCCTGCTGTCCGCGGTGCTGATCGTCGTGGGCATCGTGATCCGGCTGAAGGTCGAGGAGTCCCCGGAGTTCGAGACGCTCAAGTCCGAGGGCGAGGTCGCGAAGAACCCGCTGCTCGAGGTCCTGCGGGACGACTGGCGCAACGTCCTGCGCGCCTTCTGCCTGCGGATCACCGAGACCGCCGGCTACGCCATCTCCGTCACCTTCGTGCTGTCGTACCTGGCGAGCGAGGAGCTGGCCGATCGCTCGACGACCCTGTTCGCCCTCATGCTCGCCGCGGGCCTCGGCATCGCCGCGACGGTGCTGTGGGGTGCGCTGACGGACCGCATCGGCCGCCGCCCCGTCTACGTGATCGGCACGGTGGTCTCGGTCGCCTGGGGCGTCCCGCTGTTCCTGCTGCTCAACACCGGCCAGGCCGTGGCGATCGTGCTGGCCTTCGTCGTGAGCTACGCCATCTGCCAGAACTGCCTCGCCGGCGTCCAGGGCGCCTGGTTCTCCGAGCTGTTCAGCGCCCGCACCCGTACCAGTGGCGCGTCGCTGGCCTACCAGCTGTCCGCCGTCGTCTCCGGGTTCACGCCGCTGATCACCACCGCGCTGTTCGCGAGCACCGGCTGGATCGGCCCGGCCCTGCTGTTCAGCGCCTACGGCGTGCTCGGCCTGGTCGCGACCCTGCTGACCCGCGAGACCTGGGGCCGGACCGAGCGGGCGGAGGTGGCCGCGCTGGAGCAGGCCCTCGCCGGCCCGCCCGCCGCCGGGCCCGCCCTCACCACCACGGCCGCCACGAAGGAGACCCGATGACGACGACCGAGCTCCCGACCCGCGTCGGGAAGATCGCCCGGCTGGAGGCGGCCGCGACCCGGATCCGCCACCACGCCCTGACGATGGGGGAGGTGCAGGGGCAGGGCTACATCGGCCAGGCCCTCGGCGTCGCCGACGTGCTCGCGGTGTTCTACGCCAAGGAGGACGGCGAGCTGCGGCTGCGCCCCGAGGACCCGGAGTGGGACGAGCGGGACCGGTTCCTGCTCTCCATCGGCCACTACGCGATCGCGCTGTACGCGGCGCTGGCCGAGGCGGGCACGATCCCGCTGGAGGAGATCGAGACCTACGGCTCGGACGACTCGCGGCTGCCGATGTCCGGGATGGCCTCCTACACCCCCGGCATGGAGATCTCCGGCGGCTCGCTGGGCCACGGCCTCGGCGTGGCCTGCGGGATGGGCCTGGGGCTGCGGCACTGCGGCAACCCGGCACGGGTGATCAACCTGCTCTCGGACGGCGAGCTCGACGAGGGCTCCACCTGGGAGGCCGCGATGGCCTGCGCCCACCACGGGCTGGCCAACGTCACCGCCGTCGTCGACGTCAACGGCCTGCAGGCCGACGGGCCGACCCCGGGCGTCCTCAAGACCGAGCCGGTCACCGAGAAGTGGCATGCCTTCGGCTGGCACGCCGTGCGCGTCGACGGCAACGACGTCGGCGCCCTGCTCGACGGCCTCGACGAGATCCGCGACCACACCGCCGGCCCGTCCGTGCTGATCTGCGACACCCGCACCGGCCGCGGGGTCCCGTTCCTCGAGAGCCGGGAGAAGGCCCATTTCATGCCGGTCGCCGAGCACGAATGGCAGGCGGCCCACGATGCTCTGGAGGTTCGGCGATGACCGCCCCGACGAAGAAGCGCCTGACCACCTCGGCGATGATCGCCTCGTTCGCCGACCCCGGTCAGCGGACCTCGCCCGCGCCGTTCGGGCATGCCCTGAACCGGCTCGCCGAGGAGCGGCCCGAGATCGTCGGGTTGTCGGCGGACCTGGCGAAGTACACCGACATGCACGTGTTCCGGGACGCGCACCCGGACCGGTTCTTCCAGATGGGCATGGCCGAGCAGGCCATGCTCGGCGCCGCGGCCGGCCTGGCCGAGGTCGGGCTCGTCCCGTTCGCCTCGACCTACTCGGTGTTCGCCACGCGCCGGGCGTACGACTTCCTCTGCCTGGACATCGCCGAGCCCGGCCTGAACGTCAACGTCGTCGGCGCCCTGCCCGGTCTGACCACCGGCTACGGCCCGAGCCACCAGGCCACCGAGGACCTCGCGATCCTGCGGGCCTGCCCGAACCTGACGATCGTCGACCCCTGCGACTCGGTCGACATCGAGCAGGCGGTGCCGCAGCTGGCCGACCATGCGGGACCCACCTACCTGCGGCTGCTGCGCGGCAAGGTGCCCACCGTGCTCGACGAGTACGACTACCGCTTCGAGCTGGGCCGGGCCGCGCTGCTGCGCGGCGGGCGGGACGTCCTGTTCGTCTCCACGGGTCTCATGACGATGCGGACGCTGCAGGCCGCGACCCGCCTGGAGGCCGACCACGTCGACGCGGCGGTCCTGCACGTGCCGACGATCAAGCCCCTGGACACCGAGACCATCCTGCGGGAGCTGCGCACCGACCGGCTGGTGATCACGGCCGAGAACCACACCGTCGTCGGCGGGCTGTCCGAGGCCGTCGCCGCGACCGCCGCCTACGCCGGGATCGCCACCCGCATCCGGCCCGCCGCGTTGCCGGACGAGTTCCTCGCCGCCGGCGCCCTGCCCACCCTGCACGACCGCTACGGCCTGTCGACCGACGCGCTCTGCGCGCGGGTCAAGGCCGCCCTCTGAGCACTTTCCGCCGAGCCGATCCTTTCCTGGGAGCCACTGTTGTCCGTCTCTGACTACACCGCCGTCGTCACCGGGGCCGCGTCCAAGCGCGGCATCGGCCGGGCCACCGCCCACGCCCTCGCCGCCGCCGGGTGGAACGTCGCCGTGCTCGATCTCGACGAGGCCGCCGCCAAGGACACCGCCGACGAGATCGCCGCCCGTGGCGTGCAGGCGTTCGGGCTGGCCTGCGACGTGACCGACGAGACCTCCGTCGCCACCGCCGTGGACACGCTGACCGCGGACGCCCCGCCGGTCGGGGCGCTGATCAACAACGCCGGGATCACCTCGCCCACCCGGTTCCTCGACGTCGACGGCGCGGAGTGGGACCGGATCTTCGCCGTCAACGTGCGGGGCGCCTACAACATCACCCGCCGGCTCGCCCCCGGGATGGCCGAGCGCGGCTTCGGCCGGATCGTGTTCCTGTCCTCGGTGTCGGCCGAGCGCGGCGGCGGGGTGTTCGGCGGCGTCGCCTACTCCGCGGCCAAGGCCGCCCAGCTCGGGTTCGCCCGCGCGCTGGCCCGCGAGATCGGCCGGCACGGGGTGACCGTGAACAGCGTGGCCCCGGGGCTGATCGACACCGACATCACCGGCGGGGCGCTGGAGGGCGAGCGCAAGGAGGCCCTCCTCGCCGGGATCCCGGTGGGACGCAACGGCCGGGTCGCCGACGTCGCCGACCTCATCACCTACCTGTGCCGCCCGGAGTCGGGCTACATCACCGGCGCCACCTACGACGTCAACGGCGGCTCGCACATCCACTGAGTCGCCGCCACGTCACCGAGCCGGTCCGGCCCGCGCGGCCGGACCGGCTCCGGCGTGCGCGCCGCCGTGCGCGGCGTCGGCCGACGCCGCGGCCCTCCTCGGTCGGAGAGCGTGACGTCAGGCGAGGCAGGTCAGGCGCCGGCCGCCGTTGTAGGCGACCATGTCGCCCAACGCCGCGACGACGTCGATCGGCGCGCCCCGTTCCGCCCCGTCCAGCTCTGCGTAGGCGCGGTGCAGGTTGCCCACGATGCGCTCCGCGTCGGGCCAGTCCGCGAAGCGGCCGAGGTCGGTGTCCCGGGCGGCCTGCAGCGGCGGGACGCCGTCGGCGCGGCCGCGTCCGGCGAGGTCGAGCACGAACCGCAGGTAGTCCAGGGTCGCCTCGAGCGGCGCGCGGTCGTGGAAGACCGGCCCGTGGCCGGGGACGGTGGTCGCGGCGCCGAGGGGAGCGACGACCGTCTCCAGCACCTCGATCGCGCCGGCGACGGAGCCCATGAGCAGGAACGGGGTGCCGCCGTGGAAGACGAGGTCCCCGCAGAACAGGGTCGACCGCTCGGGGAACCAGACCAGCGAGTCGTTGGTGGTGTGGGCGGGCGTGCCGACGTGCAGGACCTCGGCCCGCAGGTCCCCGAGGTGCAGTGCCACCCGGTCCGTGAAGGTGAGGAAGGGCGGGTCCAGCGGCAGCGAGCCCCAGTCCGGGTTCTCCCAGAACGGCAGCTCCCGCGGCGGCCCGAACGCGATCATCTCCGCCCGGGCGCGCTCGTGCGCGACGATGGTCGCGGTGGTGAACAGCGCGTTGCCCCAGGTGTGGTCGCCGTGGTGGTGGGTGTTGACCAGGGTCCGGACGGGTGCGGCGCTCACGTAGGCGATCGCCGTGGCGAAGGCGCGGGTGCGCCGTTCCGTGGCGCAGGAGTCGATCGCGACCACGCCCTGCGGGCCGACGGCGAAGCCGGTGTTGTTGATCCACCACGTGCCGTCGGGCTGGACGTAGGCCCAGATGCCGTCCGAGACCTCCTCCAGCCGGGGCGGGCCGGGGATGGTGATGTCGTGGGTGTGGGCGCTCATGCTCGGGCCTCCGTCCCGTGGTGCTCCGATCCACCCTGGCGCAGACCCGGCCGCCGGGCATGCGTCGGATCGCCGAGAGGCCGATCGTGGCGAGGGCGGTGCCGGGGGATCGCTCAGCCCGGCGGGGTCAGCCAGCGGGCCGCGGCGTCGAAGGTGTCCGACGGGGTGCCGTTGAAGGCGATCGCGGCGTCGGGTGCGTGCCGGTGCACGAGGTTGACGACGCGTTCGAACAGGTCGAGCTGGTTGCGGATCCCGCCACCGACGACGACCACCTCCCAGCTCCGGCGGTCGAGTGCCGCCGTCACGACCGCCTCGACGTCGTCGCTCCCGTCCAGCCCGACCAGGCAGCTCTCGACCCCGACGCCGGCGTCGGCGAACCGCGCCGTGCCGACGGCGATCCCCTCGGCCACGGGGGCGGGGTCCCAGGGCCCGGGCACCCGGTAGGGGTCGAGCCCGATCACCAGGACCCGTGGGTCGGTCGCGGTCGTGTCCACCGCCCGAACATAGCTGCGCGGCCCTCCGCACGACCGCGCGACGACGGCTGGCCCGGAGAGCCTCGACCGGGAGGAGCTCAGCGGCGGTACAGGCGCCGGCGGTTGGCGGTGACCGTCCGGTGGACCGGCGTCAGGCCCTGCGTCAGCACGAGGCTCGCGGCCTGCGGCACGGCCCAGGCCGATGCGACGGCCGCGCGGGTGAAGGCCGTGCCCTTCTCCGTCACCATCCGGCGGTATTCCCGGCGGTCGCGGGCGCTGGGCGGCCAGCCGCCCGTGGCCATGCGCGCCGTGCGGTGGGCGACGACCTGGGGCGCCGACCACGCGATCTCGGCCAGCTGCCGCCACGGCGCGAGCACCGCGGCCCACTCGTCACCCTTCCTGTGTGCCACGGGATCACCGTAGCGGGTCCGCGGAAGCCCCCCGAGCATCCCCGGCGTGCTGCGGCTCCAAGGCCCTCAGCGCGTCCAGGGCCTCGGTCCACCGGCGCTCCCGCGCGGCCGGGTCCTGCTCCCACCACGGCTCGCCGCGCTCACCCAGACCGTGTTTCGCGAGGTCGACGCGCCGGCGGCGGCCGCGGACCACGATCCAGCGTCCGTCGGCCGTCCGCTCGGGAGTCATGCGCCGAGCCTGCGACACCCGGCCCGGGCGCGCATCCCGGTCGGCTGGTCACCGAGGCCCTGTCGTCACCCCCGGAGGGCGGCGGCCTGCTCCCGGGCCCGCAGGTCCTTGCGGAGGATCTTCCCCGAGGCGGACTTCGGGATCGCGTCGACGAACTCGACCACGCGGACCTTCTTGTACGGCGCGAGCCGCTCGGCCACGTACGCCATCACCTCCTCGGCGGTCAGCGTGACCCCCTCCTGGACCACGACGAACGCCTTGGGCACCTCCTCGCCCTCCGCGTCGAGCACCCCGATGACCGCGGCGTCGGCGATCCCCTCGTGGGTGAGCAGCACGGCCTCCAGCTCCGCGGGCGGCACCTGGTAGCCCTTGTACTTGATCAGCTCCTTGACCCGGTCCACGATCCGGAAGAAGCCGTTCTCGTCGACGGTCGCGACGTCGCCGGTGTGCAGGAAGCCGTCCTCGTCGAGCGTGCCGGCGGTGGCCGAGGGGTTGTTCAGGTAGCCGGACATGACGTTCGGCCCACGCACCCAGAGCTCCCCGCGCTCGCCCGGCCCGACCTCGCGCCCGGTCTCCGGGTCGACGAGCTTGCTCTCGACGTTCGGGATGGCGTAGCCGACGCCGTTGAGGTCGTCGTCCGGACGGCGCTCGTCCATCGAGTGGCTGACGGGGGACAGCTCGGTCATGCCGTAGCCCTGGAGGACCACGCAGCCGAGCCGGCGTGCGACCGCGTGCCCGAGCTCGGCGTCGAGCGGGGCGGCGCCCGAGAAGATCACGTCGACGCAGGACAGGTCGTACGAGTCGACCAGCGGGTGCTTGGCCAGCGCGACCGCGACGGGAGGGGCGATGTACAGCCGGTTCAGCCGGTACTCCGAGACCACGCGCAGGAACTCGGGCAGCTCGAAGCGCGGCATCGTGACGACCGTGGCCCGCCGGTGCAGGCCGTGGTTCATCATCACCGTCATGCCGTAGATGTGGAAGAACGGCAGCACGGCGAGGATCCGGGTCGTCTCGTCGGTGCTGCCCATCGGCGTGAACTGCAGCAGGTTCGCCACCAGGTTGCGGTGGGTGAGGATCACGCCCTTCGCCAGCCCGGTCGTGCCCGAGGAGTAGGGGAGCACCGCCGTGTCCGTGGCTCCGACCTCGAGCGCCGGGGGCTCGGCGGTGCTCGCCAGGAGGTCGGCCAGCGAGGTGCGCCCGTCGACCGGGTCGAGGGTGAGGACGGCGTCGTCGGGCAGCCCGGCCTGCGCGGCCGCCGCCGTGGCGCGATCCAGGAACGGGGACACCGTGACCAGCATCCGCGCACCCGAGTCCGCGAGCTGGTGGGCGAGCTCGGCGGGGGAGTAGAGGGAGTTGGCGCTGGTGACGATGCCGTTGGCGCGCAGCACGCCCTGGAACACCGCCACCCAGGCCGGTGAGTTCGGCGCGAACAGGGCCACGACGTCCCCCCTGCGCAGCCCGCGTTCGTGCAGCGCGGCGGCGATCCGGACGACCATGCCGTCGAGCTCGCCGAAGGTGACGGACGAGCCGGTGGCGCCGTCGATCAGCGCGGGGGCGTCGGTCCGGTCGCCGAAGCCGGCGCCGAAGAGGAACTCGGGCAGCGAGACCTCGGGGACGTCGACCGACGGGTACGGGCTGCGGATGATCACGACGCCCCCAGCACGCGGTAGATCTCGCGCACGTACCCGGCGCTGCGTTCGGAGCCGATGATCCCCGGGGCCATGCGGTTCATCATGTAGGAGATCGTGAGCCGGCGGCCGGTGTCCATGATGATCATCGAGCCGCCCCAGCCGCCCCAGAAGCAGATCCGCTCGTCCGGGATGTACGGCAGGGTGTCGCGCTGGGGCAGGCCGAAGCCGATGCCCCACCGGAGCGGGACGCCGAGCACCAGGTCGACGCCGTTCGCCTGCTCGTCGAAGATCAGGTCGATGGTCCGCGGAGAGAGCAGCCGGACGCCGTCGACCTCGCCGCCGCGGGCGACCGCCGAGAGCATCCGGGCGACGGAGCGGGCGTTGCCGTGCCCGTTGGCGCCACCGATCTCGGCGCGCCGCCAGGCCTCGGTGTTGGCGTCCGCGGCGTCCACCTGCGGGCCGGTGAGCGTCCGCACCGCGGGGCTCGTGGGGTCGGCGCCCGAGAGGTCGACGGGCAGCGGCGGCGGGGGGACGACGTCGGCGATCCGGCCCCACGCCTTCTCCGGCGCGCCGATGGTGAAGTCGGCGTCGAGGGGGCCGGCGATCTCCTGGGCGACGAACTCGGTGAGCGTCCGGCCGTCGACGCGCCGGATCAGCTCTCCGAGGAGGTGGCCGTAGTTGAGCGCGTGGTAGCCGGACGCCGTGCCCGGCGCCCACCACGGTGCCTGCGCGGCCATCCGCGCGGCGGCCCGCTCGGCGTCGTACATGTCCTCGACCGCGGCCGGCTGCTCCAGCCCGGAGACGCCGGAGGTGTGCGCGAGCAGGTGCCGGACCTGCACCTCCTCCTTGCCGGCGGCGGCGAAGTCCGGCCAGTACCGCGCGACCGGGGAGAACACGTCCAGCCGACCCCGGTCGACGAGCATCAGCACGGCGAGCGCCGTGACCGTCTTCGTCGTGGACCACACGTTGACGATCGTGTGCTCGTCCCAGGCGGTGGTGCGGGCCTGGTCGCGGTACCCGCCCCACAGGTCGACGACCCGCTCGCCGTCGAGGTCGACGACCAGTGACGCGCCGAGCTCCTCGCCGCTGTCGAGGTGGGTCTGCAGCTGCCGGCGCAGCGGGTCGAAGCGGTCCTCACAGGTGCCCTGGAGTTCGGCCATGGTCGTGCTCTCCTCGTCGAGTGCGGATCGTGCGGGGGGTCGGAGGGGTCAGGGGGTGGACGACGCGGCGGCGGGCCGGGGGTCTCCGACGCGGGCCGCGCCGTGCAGCAGGGCGGTGACCGCGAGCTCGACCTTGGCGGCGTCGGGCGGGTCGCCGGTGAGCAGGTCGGCGTAGATGAAGGACTCGGCGATCCGGACCACCAGGTAGGCGAGGTCGCCGAGCGGCATCGCGGTGCCCATGTGCCCGCGGCTGCACTCCTCGGCGAGCAGCCGCTCGACCGCGCCGACGACGTGCTGCTGCAGCGGGCTGGCCTTCGTCGTGATCAGTCGCAGCGCGCGCTCGGTGTCGCGCTGCAGGAAGGAGCGGTAGTACGGGGCGTCGATCAGCGCCTGGGAGAAGTCGCGCAGGATCCGCCCGATCCGCTCCGGTCCGCAGCCGGGGGCGGCGGCCGCGGCGTCCCGCAGCGTGGGGTCGGCGAGCGAGGTCAGCACCGCGACGAGCAGCTGGTCCCGGTTCCCGACCCAGCGGAACAGGGTCGTGCGGTCGATGCGGAGCTGGGCGGCGATGCGTTGCACGTCGATGCGCTCACCGGCCATGAAGGCCCGCCGGGCCAGCCGCACCGCCTCCCGGGCGGGCGGGTGCGCTCCGCGCGGACCGTGATCGGCGACACCCACGTGCGCAGCATATGGCTCGGATGTTGCAGCGAACAAGGAGAACGTTGCAGGAGCGGCGAGGTTCGGGGTTCTCAGTCGTCGTCGCGGTCGTCGTCCCGGTCGTCGCGGTCCAGCCCGCCGGCGGCGACCTCCGACCGGGTCACGATCTCGACCTTCCCGAACGCGCCCCGGGCCCGGACGTCGACCGGCCGGACCGTGGCGGTGCCGGCCGTCGCGCACGCCGCGGCGCAGTCCGTGCTGCCGAAGACCATCACCCCGGAGGTGGTGACCGGGACGCCGTCCGGGACCACCACGGTCGTCCGGCCGAACAACGTCCCCACCTCGACCTCCGTGGCGCCCGCCGGGACCTGGACCACGGTGCGGCCGAAGACCGTCGTGCCGTGGTCGGCCGTGACGACCGCGCCCACACCGACCACCGCCGCGCCGAGCAGCACCAGGGAACCCACGGCCTTGCCCGCCCGGTCGGCGAGCCCGCGCCTGCCGGTCCGCGGCGGCGCCGCCGGGAGATCGGCCGCGACCGGCACGAGCGGCTCCCCGGGCCGCGGCAGGTCCTCGGTCAGCTCGTCGAGGTCGGCCCGGGTCCGGGCGGACCAGCACCGCTCGAGGCGTTCGGACAGCTCGTCGAGCGTGAGCCGTCCCTCGACGTGCGCGGTCCGCAGCCACGTCTCGGTCTCGCCGCGCTCCGCGTCCCCCACCCGGATCCCGGGCCGCTCGTCCCCCATGCCCCGATCCTGCCCGACGGGCCGCCCGGCGCGCCGCGATCAGCCGCCGGGGCCACCGCCGGACGGCGGCACTCCGCGGGGCGCGCCGTCCCCACCGCCGGGTCCGCCCGCACGCGGGGTGGTGGTCGGGTCGACGCCGACGGCGAGCGAGACGGTGTAGCCGCCGGTCACGTCGCCGGTGACCGAGGCGAGCTGGGAGGCGCCGCCGTCGTCGCGGAAGACGGAGTCGCTCTCGAGGCCCACCCGGGACAGGGTCGCGGCGGACCGCTCGTACCCCGGCCGGGCGTAGACCTGCTCGCAGACCTCCCGCGGCAGGGCGACCTGGGAGGTCGCGACGGCGTTGCCGGCGTCCGTGATGCTCGCGCCGTCCGGAAAGACCTCGAAGTGGACGTGCGGCCAGCGCCCGGGGTAGCAGGCCGGGAACACGCTGGTGAAGCGCACGGTGCCGGTGGCGTCGGCGATCTGCACCCCGCGCAGGTAGTTCTCGTCCTCCAGCCCCTCCGAGTAGAGGGAGTAGCCGCCGCTGCGGTCGCAGTGCCACACGTAGACGGCGGCCCCCGTGAAGGGCACGGTCCCGCGGGCGATGTCGACGACCGCCAGCTCGAGGATCATCGGGACGCCCTCGGCCACGCCGGTCCCGGTGCCGATGCTGGACCGGATGTCGCTGCGCACGATGCCGCTCTCGGCGAGCACGTCCGGGCCGTTGGAGCCGTCGCCGGGGAAGGGGCCGGCGGTCTCGTCGGGGATCTCGGACGATCCGGTCGGGGCAGCGCCCGTGGTGCCTGCCGCCGTGGTGCCGCCCCTCGTGGTGTCGCCCGTGGTGGTGTCGCCCGCGCCGCAGGCCGCCGCACCGAGCGCGACCGCGCCGAGGCCGAGCGCGCGCAACACCCGCCGGCGTCCCACCAGCGTCGTCAGGTCGAAGCCGAGTCCCTGGTCCTGGAGCTCGTCGTCGGGCCGGGGCAGCACCCGCCCCTCGTAGCGGGGCGGCCGGGGTGCGGACGGTCGTGTCACGAGGTCCTCCACGTCGGTCGGGACGGCGTCCACGGTACGGAGCCGACGTCGGTAGCGGCTCCGGTGAACCTGTGCGGGCGCTGTGGCCGGCCCCGGCGACGCCCGCGCGATGGCTCGCGCCCGGTTGCGGCAGGGCGGTGGACAGGAGGTCGCCGACCACCGATCGGCACGGACCGATGGGCCCGGACGGGCGCCCGATCGGCGGTGATGATGTGATCTGCTGGTTCCGCGGACCGCGATGGACCGCGACACTGCACAGGGGACACAGCGGAAGGAGTGGCCGGTGGCCGAGGGGCAGTCCGATCTGCCGAAGTCGATCCAGGGCGAGCAGCTGGAGGAGACGGGGATCGTCCGGGCGTCGGACGAGGACGTCGATCTCTACGTCGACCGGGTCTCCGACGAGGTGCTGGCGTGCCGGGAACGCGGCCGGCACCTGTTCCCCACGATCCGGCAGGCGGGGATCCACTTCACCGAGGTGGACGACGAGGGGTTGTTCGTCCGCCGCCTGACCTGCACGTGCTGCCAGCTCGCCGTGAAGGTGGAGCGGTGGGAGGGCGTGCGGCAGCGGGGTCGGACCCGGTTCCACCGGGTCGCCTCGAACCTGGAGTACCGGACCGGTCCGGACGGGCAGAGCTACCTCGCCGAGACCGGTCGCGGCCGCATGACGCCGCGGCAGATCGGCGACTCGGTGGCCTCCAAGGCGCTGTCGGGCCAGACCCTCGCGGCCCTGCGCAAGGCCGCCAAGGAGGCCGCGCGCGAGGCCGCGAAGGAGGCCGGCGGGGCGCCGGGCAGGAAGCGCGCGAGCCGCGCCACGAACGAGGCGGACTGATCGATGGGTATCCGGGAGATCCGGTTCTGCGACCTCACCGGCTCGGAGCAGGACGTCGAGTCGCACGAGCTCAACATCGACCAGATGCGCGTGCAGATCGACCTCGCGGGGCCGGAGTACCGCAAGCTGCTGCAACTTCTCCAGCCCTACATCGAGGCGGGCCGGGTCGACGCGTCGATCCCGGACCTGCGGTCCGCCGCGAGGCGCGGGGGACACGCGCCGGTCAGCACGAGCACCGGGCTGACGGTCGAGGAGCGCGAGCAGCTGCGGCAGTGGGCGGAGGAGAAGGGGATCGAGGTCCCCTCCAACAACCGGTTCAAGCGCTCGCTGGTGGAGCAGTGGCGTGAGGAGACCAAGGCGGGGTGATCGCCCGGCGCCGCCGTCGTTCCGCTTCCCGCCGTCGCTCCGGTCCCCGGGAGACGGTCTGCCGGTCCGGAACCGGCACGGGCGGTGCCCGGCGACGGTGGTCGCCGGGCACCGCCCCACTGTGCGCTCGTCAGGTGCGGGCGGCGGGAACCGAGGTGTCCGCCGAGTCGGTCAGGTCGATGGTGGCGGTCTCGCGGAGGGCGAGGATGCAGGCGATCGTCAGCACGCAGCCCGCGGCGATGATGATCGAGACCGTGATCGTGCCGCCGCCCCCGGCGAGCACCGACGCGAAGACCACGGGCCCGATGCCCGCGCCGATCCCGGCGATCTGGTACCCGAGCGAGGCACCGGTGTAGCGGGCCCGGGTGGAGAACAGCTCGGTGTACAGCGCGGCGAGCGGGCCGTACATGCACGCGTGCACCACGCCCTGCCCGACCACGACGGCGACCACGAGCAGGAAGGTCGAGCCGCTGTCGATCAGCGGGAACAGCAGGAACGCCCAGGCCGTCATCGCGACCGCGCCGGCGAGCACCAGCGGGCGGCGCCCGAAGCGGTCCGACAGCGCGGAGAAGCCGACGATGCCGAGGATCGCGGCCACGGAGGAGACGGTCAGCGCGTTCAGCACGGTCTGGCGCGGGAAGCCGGCCTGGACCGCGTAGGAGATGACGAAGGTCGTCAGCGTGCCCTGGGCGACGAACGCGCCGAAGCCGACGCCGATCGACAGCAGCAGGTTGCGCGGGTGGTTGCGCAGCACGTCGAGCAGCGGCGGCGTCGCGGGCCGGTTGCGTGCGGCCTCGGCGAACACCGGCGTCTCGGCGACCCGCGCCCGCACGAACAGGCCGACGGCGAGCAGCACCACGCTGAGCAGGAACGGGATCCGCCACCCCCACGCGAGGAAGGCCTGCTCGCCGGTGGCGCTCGCGGACACCGCCAGGACCAGCGTGGACAGCACCATGCCGCTCGGCGCGCCCGCGTTGGTGAAGCTCGCCCACAGCCCGCGCCGCGAGGTGGCGTGCTCGGCGGACATCAGCACCGCGCCGCCCCACTCGCCGCCGACGGCGACGCCCTGCACCACGCGGAGCAGCACCAACAGGACCGGTGCCCACGCGCCGATCTGCGCCGAGGTCGGCAGCAGGCCGATGAGGGTGCTGCCGACGCCCATCAGCGTCATGCTCAGCACGAGCATCCGCTTGCGGCCGAGCCGGTCGCCGAAGTGTCCGAACAGGACGCCGCCGAGGGGCCGGGCGAAGTACCCGGTGGCGAGCGTGCCGAAGCTCGCGACGGTCCCCACCAGCGGGTCCAGGTTCGCGAAGAAGACCTTGTTGAACACGACGGCCGAGGCCGTGGCGTAGAGCAGGAAGTCGTAGTACTCGATCACGCTGCCGAGGTAGCTCGACAGCACGGCGCGGCGCAGCTGGCTGCGCGACCGCGGCTGCGGGTGGGGGTGCGTCATTGCGGTGCCCTGTCTGCTGGGTGGCCTGACTGCGGTGTCCTGCGGTGCTGCAGTGGTGCGGCTGGCGCCGGCCCGGAACCGGAGCCCTCGATGGGCGCCGATGGTAAGGAACTTGATACCTGCGGTCAATGGGCTGACCCGTCTCAGGTTTACGAATACGCTCCCGGCATGACACGGATCGCGGCCCGTCCGGCCGGCCGGCGCGGTCAGCGCCTGACCTACCTGGTGAAACGCCTCGAGATGGCCGAGCGCGCGCGGATGGAGGAGGTGCTGCGCCCGCTCGGGGTGACGCTGCACCAGTACACCGCGCTGAGCATCCTCGAGGCCCGCGAGGGACTGTCGTCGGCGCAGCTGGCCCGGCGGCACGTCGTCACGCCGCAGGCCATGCACCAGCTGATCGCGACCATGGAGCGCGACCGGCTCATCGAGCGCCGCCCGGACGAGGCGAACCGGCGGATCCTCCGCGCCTGGCTCACCGAGCACGGCGTCCGGCTGCTGAAGGAGTGCCACCGGGTGGTCGACGACGTCGAGGAGCGGATGCTCTCCTCGCTCACCCCCGAGGAGGCCGTGGCCTTCGGCAGCGCACTCGAGCGGTGCCTGGAGTCGTTGACCGTCCCGCCGGGGGGCGCGGACCGTGACGTGGCCCCGCCCGCTTGACTCGATATCAAGCTTCTTGTTACTAATGGCGTGTCAAGGAGCCTGAGACTGAGCGCGGGCTCCACGGTCCGATCGGCCCAGCCGCACCAACGGTGGTGGACATGAACCCGACTCTCGTCGCCGGCCCCAACGCGGGCCTGGGGACCTGGCCCGCGCGCCGCGCCCGGATCTCCCCGGACCGCCCGGCGCTGAGCGACCCGCACCGCGCGCTCACCTACGCCGAGCTCGCCGACCGCGTGGTGCGCTACGCCGGGGCGCTGCGGCGGCTCGGCGTGGGCCCGGGGGACCGGGTCGCCTACGTGGGCGTGAACGCCGTCGAGGTGTTCGAGACCTTCTTCGCGACGTGGCTGCTCGGGGCGATCGCGGTCCCGCTGAACTACCGGCTCTCCGGGCCGGAGGTCCGGTTCATGCTGGAGGACTCGGGCGCCGCCGTCCTGGTGCACAGCGTCGACGCGGACGCGCTGGTCGCCGCCGCGCTCGGCTCGCGCCCGGCCGCACTGCGCCACGTCGTCGCGGTGCACGGCGGCGCGGTGGACGACGGCGCCGGCCGCCTGGACTACGAGGCCGAGATCGCCGCGGGTCCGGTGCTGGACGCCGAGCCGCCGGTCTCGCTGGACGACCCGGCGTTGATCCTCTACACGTCCGGGACGACCGGCCGCCCCAAGGGCGCCGTGCTCACCCACGGCAGCATGACCTGGAACACCGTCAACTTCCTGGCCCACGTCGACGTGCTGAGCACCGACCGGGCGCTGTGCATCGCCCCGCTGTTCCACTGCGTCGGGCTGGGCCAGGTCACGCTGCCCACGCTGTTCAAGGGCGGCAGCGTGGAGGTGCTGCCCAAGGCCGACCCCGGGCTGGTGCTGGAGCGGATCTCGGCCGCGGGCATCACCGGCTTCTCCGCGGTGCCGACGATGTTGCAGATGATGTGCGAGCACCCGGGCTGGGCGGCGGCCGACCTGAGCTCGCTCACCCTGGTCCAGTACGGCGGGTCGCCGGTGCAGGAGCGCGTGGCGCGGGCCTGGCTGGACCGCGGGGTCCGGCTGATCCAGGGCTACGGCATGACCGAGGCGTCGCCGGGGGTCTACATGAGCACTCCCGACGGCACCGGCGCCCACCCGACGGCGGTCGGCGTGCCGCACTTCTTCACCGACGTCGCGCAGCTGCGCGACGGGGGCCCCGAGGTCCCCGGCGGCGAGCCGGCGGAGCTCGTGGTGCGCGGGCCGCACCTGTTCGCCGGCTACTGGAACCTCCCCGACGAGACGGCCGCGAGCCTGGTCGACGGGCAGTGGTTCCGGACCGGGGACGTGCTGCGGGTCGAGGCGGACGGCTGGGCCCACGTCGTCGACCGCGTGAAGGACATGTACATCTCGGGCGGCGAGAACGTCTACCCCGCCGAGGTGGAGGCCGTGGCGGTGCAGCTCGACGCGGTCGCCGAGTGCGCCGTCGTCGGGGTCGCCGACCCGCGGTGGGGCGAGGTGGGCGTCGCCTACGTGCAGGTCCGCGAGGGGGCGGCGCTGACCGAGGCCGCGCTGCGCGCCCATCTCGAGTCCGGGCTGGCCCGGTACAAGGTGCCCAGGTACGTCGAGTTCGTGCCGGAGCTGCCGCGCAACGCCACCGGCAAGATCCGCCGCGTGGACCTGCGCCGGCGCGCGGCCGACCAGCATCCGATCGAACGGGTCGCGGCGGGGTCGCGGCCGGAGGGAGCGTCATGACCAGCGCCGCACCGCAGCCGGAGCAGCCGGCGGGCGAGGGGGTCGAGGCCCTGCTGCCGAAGTCGTTGCAGGTGGAGCGGCACGACGACGTCGCCGTGCTCCGGCTGACCCGGGCCGCCAAGCGCAACGCGCTCGACGACCCGACCGTGCTCGGGATCGAGACCTTCTTCAGCGCCCCGCCGGCCGGCGTCAAGGCCGTCGTGCTCGACGCCGAGGGCGACCACTTCTGCGCCGGGCTCGACCTGTCCGAGCTGACCGAGCGGGACGCGTTCGAGGGCCTGGAGCACTCGATGATGTGGCACCGCGCGTTCGAGCGGATGGAGCGCGGCCGGCTGCCGGTCGTCGCCGTCCTCACGGGCGCGGTGATCGGCGGCGGGCTGGAGCTGGCGTCGGCCACGCACCTGCGGGTGGCCGAGCCGAGCGCGTTCTACGCGCTGCCCGAGGGGCAGCACGGCCTGTTCGTCGGCGGCGGCGGCTCCGTGCGGGTGCCGCGGCTCATCGGGGCGCACCGGATGGCCGACATGATGCTCACCGGCCGGGTCCTTGACGCCGAGGACGGACAGGCCCTGGGGCTGTCGCACTACCTCGTCGGGCCGGGCGAGGGCCTGGCCAAGGCCCTCGAGCTGGCCCGCACGATCGCCGCGAACTCGCCGGTCACGAACTTCGCGGTGCTGCAGGCGTTGCCGCGCATCGCCGAGGCCAACCCGGCCGAGGGCTACCTGATGGAGTCGATGGTCGCCGCGCTGGCGGGGAGCAGCGAGCAGGCGCAGGAGCGGATGCGCGCGTTCCTGGCCGGCCGGGGCGGGCGGGTCCGCCGATGACGAGCACGCAGATCACGGGTGAGGCCCCCGAACTCCTCCGCCCGGTCGCCGACGACGTACGCGGGACCACCGAGATCGGCCGGTTCCTGGGCTGGCTCGAGCGCGAGCGAGGGCTCGTGTTCGAGGACTACCCGGGGCTGCACCGCTGGTCGGTCGACGACCCCGAGGCCTTCTGGTCCGCCGTCGCCGGGTTCTTCGGCGTCCGGTTCTCGACCCCGCCGGATCGGGTGCTCGGGCGCCGCGAGATGCCGGGTGCCGAGTGGTTCCCGGGCGCGACGTTGAACTACGCCGAGCACGCCGTCGGCCTGCTCGACACGGGCGCCGACGACGCCGAGGTCGCCGTCCTGGCCTACTCGCAGACCCGGGACCGGCAGGAGCTGACCTGGGGCCGGCTGCGCGAACAGGTCGCCCGCGCCCGCGCGGGGCTGGAGCGGCTCGGCGTCGGCCGGGGCGACCGGGTCGTCGCCTACCTGCCGAACATCCCGGAGACGCTGGTCGCGTTCCTGGCGACGGCGAGCCTGGGCGCGGTGTGGGCGAGCTGCGCCCCCGAGTTCGGCGCCCGGAGCGTGGTCGACCGGTTCGGGCAGATCGAGCCGACGGTACTGCTCACGGTGTCGGGCTACGGCTACGGCGACAAGGAGATCGACCGCCGCGCGCAGGTGGCGGAGATCCGGTCCGGGCTCCCGACCGTCGAGCACGTCGTGCACGTCCCGTACGGTCCGGACCCGGTGCCGGACACCGTGTCCTGGGCCGAGCTGCTCGCGGAGCCGGGTGACCTCGCCTTCGACCCCGTGCCCTTCGCCCACCCGCTCTACGTGCTGTTCTCCTCGGGCACCACCGGCAAGCCGAAGGCGATCGTGCACTCGCACGGCGGGATCCTGCTGGAGCACCTGAAGAACCACGGCCTGAGCTGGGACCTGCGGGCCGGCGACCGGATCCTCTGGTTCTCGACGACCGCGTGGATGATGTGGAACGCGCTGGTCTCGTCGCTGCTCGTGCGCGCCTCGATCGTGATGATCGACGGCAACCCGCTGCACCCGGACATCCGCTGGCAGTGGCGGCTCGCCGCCGAGACCGGGGCCACGCTGACGGGTGCGAGCCCCGGCTACCTCATGGCCTGCCGCGCCGAGGGCGTGCGGCCGGCGCGGGAGTTCGACCTGTCCCGGGTGCGCCAGATCGGGGCGGCCGGCAGCCCGCTGCCGCCCGAGGGCTACCGCTGGGTGGCCGCGGAGTTCGGGCCGGACGTGCTGCTCAACGTCGGCAGCGGCGGCACGGACGTCTGCTCCGGGATCGTGCAGGGCGGCCCGCTGCAACCGGTGTGGGTCGGCGAGATCTCCGGCCCCTGCCTGGGCGTCGACGCACAGGCGTTCGACGAGGAGGGCCGGCCGGTCGTCGGCGAGCTGGGCGAGCTCGTGATCACCACGCCGATGCCGTCGATGCCCGTCGGCTTCTGGGGCGACCCGGACGGGGAGCGCTACCGGAACACCTACTTCGACCGTTACCCCGGCGTCTGGCGGCACGGGGACTGGGTGCGGTTCTCGCCGTGGGGCGGCGCGGTGATCGCCGGGCGCTCCGACGCGACCCTGAACAGGGGCGGCGTCCGCCTGGGCACGGCCGAGTTCTACCGGGTCGTCGAGGAGCTCCCCGAGGTCGTCGACAGCCTGGTCGTGCACCTCGAGGACCCGGCCGGGGGCAACGGGGAGCTGCAGCTCTACGTCCAGCTCCGCGAGGGCGTCGCGCTCGACGACGCGCTGCGCCGCAGGATCTCCACCGCGCTGCGCGCCGAGCTCTCGCCCCGGCACATCCCGGACCGGATCGAGGCGGTGCCGGTGGTGCCGAAGAACCGGACCGGCAAGAAGCTGGAGCTGCCGGCGAAGAAGATCCTGCTCGGCGCGGCGCTCGACGACGTGGCGAGCCGCGACGTGCTCGCCGATCCCACGTCGCTGGACCCGTTCGTCGCGCTGGCCCGGAGCCGGGCGTGAGCGCGGCGGGGGTGGAGCGGGTCGCCGTCGTCGGCACCGGGGTGATCGGCATCAGCTGGGCGGCGCACTTCCTCGCCCGCGGGCTCGACGTCGTCGCCACGGACCCGTCGCCGGATGCCGAGGAGCGGTTGCGGGCGGAGGTGGCCACGCTCTGGCCGACGCTCGCGCCGGTCGAGGGCGCCTCGCCGGAGCGGCTCGGCTTCACCGCCGATCCGGCCGAGGCCGTCGCCGAGGCCGACTTCGTGCAGGAGAACGGCCCGGAGCGCGAGGACGTCAAGCACGCGCTGTTCGCGGTGCTGGACGAGGCCGCACGACCCGACGTCGTGCTGGCGTCGAGCTCGTCGGGCCTGCTGCCGTCGGCGATCGCGCGCGGCTGCCCGGCGCACCCGGAGCGGGTGGTGGTCGGGCACCCGTTCAACCCGCCGCACGTGATCCCGCTGGTCGAGGTCGTGCCGGGGGAGCGGACCGCCGAGGGGACGGTGACGCGGGCGCTGGCCTTCTACACCGCCGTCGGGAAGAAGCCGATCCGGTTGCGCCGGGAGCTGCCCGGGCACGTGGCGAACCGGCTGCAGGCGGCGCTGTGGCAGGAGGCGTACTCGCTGGTCGAGCGCGGTGTCGCGACCGTCGCGGACATCGACACCGCGATCTCCCAGGGGCCCGGACTGCGCTGGGCGGTGCTCGGGCCGTTCGCGAACCAGCACCTGTCCGGCGGGGCGGGCGGGATCGCGCACGTCCTCGAGCACCTCGGGCCGCCGACCGAGAAGTGGTGGCGCGACCTGGGGCAGGTCACGCTCACCCCGGGGCTGGTCGAGACGCTCGTCGCGGGGGTCGACGCCGAGCTCGCCGGGGTCGACCCGGCCGAGCTGGCCGCGCGGCGGGACGCGGTCCTCCACACCCTGCTCGCCGCCAAGGAGCGCACCGAGCTCCCGTGACGGGGGCCGGTCGGCACGTACCCGGCGGGGCGGGGAGCCGCCACACTGACCGGATGACGACCGTCCGAGACCTGCAGCCCGTGCTGACCGGCACGAAGGTGCGTCTGCGCCCGTGGACCGCGGACGACGCCGACGTCGTGTACGCCGCCTGCCAGGACGCCGAGATCCAGCGGTGGACCACGGTGCCGTCGCCCTACACCCGGGCCGACGCGACCGGGTACGTCACGACCTTCGCGCCGCAGGCGTGGGAGAAGGGCGACGCGGTGTTCGCGATCGTCGACGCCGCGACCGGGGACCCGGTGGGGAGCATCGGCGCCCACGGGATCCGGGACGGGGTCGCGCACGTCGGCTACTGGACCGCGGCCGCCGCGCGCGGGCGGGGCCTCACCAGCGACGCACTGCGCACGCTCGCGCGGTGGTGCCTGCGGGAGGCCGGCGTGGCGCGCGTCGAGCTCGTGGTGGACCCGGAGAACCGGGGGTCTGCCCTGGTCGCGGAGGCCGCCGGGTTCACGGCCGAGGGGACGCTGCGGCAGTGGCTCGTCGTCAAGGACCGCCGGATCGACGTCGTCATGTACTCCCTGCTGCCCGACGACCCCGCCGTGAAGACCCCCTGACCGAGCCGACCGGCGGCCCGTCGGGCCTCGGGAGATGCTCGGTTCGGAGGATGGGCGGGCCGCCCTCCGCTGCCACGATCGAGGCGTGGAGCTGCTCGAGCGCGAGCAGGAGCTCGCGGAGCTGGAGGGGGCGCTGGCCGCGGCGGCCGCCGGCGCGGGTGAGGTCGTGCTCGTGCACGGCGAGGCCGGCATCGGGAAGACGAGCGTGGTCCGGGCCTTCCGACGCAGCGTCACCGGCCGGGCCCGCGCCTACCTCGGCGCCTGCGACGACCTGCTCTCCCCACGCACGCTCGGCCCGCTGCGCGACGCCGCGCCCAAGGACGGGCCGCTGGCGTCGGCCCTGGCCGCCGGCGACCGGGACGCGGTCTACGACGCGGTGCTCGACCTGCTCGCCGGGCCGGGCGACGGGGGCGCCCCCGCCGTGCTCGTGGTCGAGGACGTGCACTGGGCGGACGAGCCGACCCTCGACGTGCTGCGCCACGTCGGGCGGCGGATCGCCGACCTGCCCGCGATGCTCCTGCTGACCTACCGCGACGACGAGCTCGGGCCCGACCACCCGCTGCGCCCGGTCCTCGCGTCCCTGCCCGCCGCGCGCCGGCTCCCGCTGGCCACGCTCTCGCGGGGGGCGGTGGCGGCGCTCGCCGGCGGCACGACCGCGACCTCGGCGCCGCTGTTCCGGCTCACCGGCGGCAACCCGTTCTTCGTCACCGAGGCCCTCGCGGCGGGGCCGGACGCGGTGCCCGCCACGGTCGTCGACGCCGTGCTGGCCCGGGCCCGGGGCCTCCCGCCGGAGGCGCTCGCGGCGCTGGAGCAGCTCGCCGTCGTCCCCTCCGGAGCCCGGCTCCCGCTGGCCAGGGCCCTGCTCGGTGACCTGTCCGTGCTCGCCCCGGCCGAGCGCGCCGGGATGGTCGAGGTGCATCCGGGTGCGGTGGCCTTCCGGCACGAGCTCGCCCGGCGCGCGGTCGCGGACGCGCTGCCCGCCACCCGGCGGATGGCCCTCCACGGCGCCGTCCTGCGAGCCCTGCTGGCCGACGACGAGCCGGACCTCGCCCGGGTCGTGCACCACGCCGCGGGCGCCGGCGACGACACGGCGCTGGCCCGGTACGCGCCCGCCGCCGCCCGGCAGGCGGCCGCCGCCGGTGCCCACCGCCAGGCCGCGGCGCTCTACGAGCAGGCGTTGCGCACCGCGCTGCCCACCGCCGAGCGGGCGGCGCTGCTGGAGGACCTGGCCTGGACGTACTTCCACGACAACGACCGGCCGGGCGCGGTCCGGGCGGGCACGGAGGCCGTGGAGCTGCGCGAGCAGCTCGGCGACCCGACCGCACTCGGGCAGGCGCTGAGCACCCTGGCGCTGCAGCAGTGGGCCGCCCTGCTGATCGACGACGGGCTGCGGTCGGTCGAGCGGGCCGTCGCGTCGCTGCGCCCGGGCGGCGACTCGTTCGCGCTGGCCTTCGCGCTGACGTACCGCGCCGTGATCCTGGTGAACCTGGACCGGGAGCGCGAGGGGCTCGCGGCCGCCGACGAGGCCCTGGCCGTGGGCGGGCGGCTCGGCCTGACCCGGCTGCGGCCGACCGGCCTGATCTACCGGGGCCGGGCGCGCTGGCAGTCCGGCGACCCCGGCGGGCGCGAGGACGTGCTGGCCGGGACGGCGCTGGCCGAGGAGCTCGACCGCCCCGACGACGTCGTGATGGGCCGCACGAACCTCGCCTCGTTGCTGTGGCGCTACGCCCGGTACGCCGAGCTGGAGGAGGTGCTCGAGGCGAACCGGCAGCTCGCCGACGCCACCGAGCACACCACGCACGACCGGGTGGTGCGCTCCTTCGGTGCCCGGCTCGCCGCGCTGCGCGGGCGCTGGGCGGAGGCCGACGCGGAGCTGCGCTGGGGCCTCGACGCGGTCGAGGGCGGCGGGATGGTCGCCCGGCAGGCGCTGCCGACGCTGGCCCAGGTCGCCGTCCGGCAGGGCAGTGCCGAGGCCCCCGAGCTGCTGGCGACGGCCTGGGCCAACGCCGAGAGCGCCCGCGCCCTGCCCGCGATGGTCACCACCGCGGTCGCCGAGACCGAGCAGGCCTGGCTGACCGGCCAGGACCGCCTCGCCGACCACGCCCGCGCCCTCCTCGCCCGTACCGAGTGCCCGGGCCGGGAGCGGGAGCGCGGAGAACTGCTGCGCTGGCTGCACCGGCTGGGCGACCCGGCCGCGCCCTTCCCCGGCTGTCCCGAGGAGTACGCCGCCGGGCTGCGCGGCGACTGGCGTGCGGCGGCCGCGGCGTGGGAGCGGATCGGCGCGCCGTACGAGCGGGCGCTGGAGCTGGCCGGGTCGGGCGAGGCCGAGGCGACGCTGGAGGGCCTCGCGGTGCTCGACGCCCTCGGTGCCCGGCCGGCCGCCGCGCTCGTCCGGGCCCGGCTGCGCGGGATGGGCGTGCACCGGGTCCCGCGCGGGTCGCGGCAGGCCACCCGCGAGAACCCGGCCGGCCTCACCGACCGGCAGCTGCAGATCCTCCGGCTGGTCGCCGCCGGGCGGACCAACTCCGAGATCGCGGCGACGCTCGTGCTGTCCGTCCGGACCGTCGACCACCACGTCTCGGCGGTGCTGCAGAAGCTGGGCGTGGTGTCCCGGCGGGACGCGGCGAGGGCCCTGGCAGCGCTGGAGGTGCCCGGCTGAGCGGGGCTCCGCTCACGCCGCGTCCCCTGCCCGGACCGGGCGGAGGCCCGGCGACCAGTCGGGCGGGGCGCCGGGCGGCAACGGGGCGGCGAGGATCTCGTCGGCCACCCGCATCGTGAGCCGCCCGCCGCCGAAGCGGTGCCCGAAGTCCTGCCAGGCCAGCAGCTCGCGGTGCAGCAGCTCGCCGATCGGGCCGGGGTGCGTGCGCAGGGCGCGGGTCGCGGCGGAGCGCAGGCGGGTGGCCTCGGCGGGGGTCATCGGCGTGACGGTCATGTCGTCCTCCTCGGATCGGAACGACGTGAAGGGTGCGCCCGCGCGGGCGTCGCGCCCATCGGTGAGGGGCACCCATGTCGGCCCCTACCCGTGCCCACGTGCACCGGCATGGGTAGCGGGCCGCCGGAGATGGGTGGTCCTCGCCGATGGGCGGACCCAGGGCCGCCGGGCACGGTCTGTGGTGTCGGGCCGGACCCACCGGCCGGAGAACGGACCCGAGGAGCACACCATGAGCCAGACCGTCACCGACACCGTCCGCAACGGCGTCGACACCGCGACCATGTTCGCCACGCTCGACGCCATCAAGGCCCAGCCGGAGATCGCGCAGTTCCGGTTCCGCGCCACCAACACCTGGATCGACGGGGCCCACAACCGCTCGTCGATCAAGGGGTTCTACGCGGCGTGCGCCGAGGACACCTCGCGCACCGAAACCTTCACCCTCGACGCCGGCGAGCCCGCGATCCTGCTGGGCACCGACACCGGCCCGAACCCCGCCGAGTTCCTGCTGCACGCCCTCGCCGCGTGCGTCACGACCTCGCTGGTCTACTCCGCCGCCGCCCGCGGCGTACGGCTGACCTCGGTGTCCTCCACGCTCGAGGGCGACCTCGACGTGCAGGGTGCGATGGGCGTCAACACCGAGGACTACCGCAACGGCTTCGAGCGGATCCGGATGACCGTGACCATCGCGGGCGACGCGCCGCCGGAGAAGCTGCGCCAGGTCGTCGAGCGGGGCCGGGACCGGTCCGTGGTGTTCGACTCCGTGACCAACGGCGTGCCCGTGGACCTCGAGGTCGTCACCGCCTGAGCCGCAGGTGGCCGGGCGTGCCGAGGGGTCGTCCGACCACCTGCCGTCCACCCGGAGGTCCGAGATGGACTCGTACGACGCGATCGTCGTGGGCGCCCGGTGCGCCGGCTCCGCGACTGCGATGCTGCTGGCCCGGGCCGGGCTCGACGTCCTGCTCGTCGACCGCGCCGACCCGACCCGGGACACCCTCTCCACCCACGCGCTGATGCGCGGCGGGGTGCTCCAGCTCGAACGCTGGGGCCTGCTCGACGCGATCGTCGCGGCCGGGACGCCGCCGGTCACCACGACGACGTTCCACTACGGGCCGGACGCCGAGGTCGTCGAGATGGCCGCGCCGCTCTACGCGCCGCGCCGGACCGTCCTCGACGCCGTGCTGCTCGACGCGGCGCACTCGGCGGGCGCGACGGTGCGGCTCGGGGTGGACGTGACCGGGGTCCTCTCGCCGGGGGACCGCGTGTCGGGGATCGAGGCGCGGGTGCGCGGCGGGGGGACCGTGCGCGCCCGCGCCCCGCTGACCGTCGGCGCGGACGGGGCCCGGTCGACCCTCGCGAAGCTCGTCGGCGCGGGCGTCGTACGCCGCGGCCGGGCCGCGAGCGCGATCGTCTACGGGTACTACCCGGCGCCGGCCACCGGGTACGAGTGGTTCTACACGCCCGGCGCGACCGCGGGGATCATCCCGACCAACGACGGCCTGGCCTGCATGTGGGCGGGGATGCCGCCGGCGGAGTTCGCCGCGGCGCGCCCCCGCGGGCTCGACGCCCTGTTCGCCGAGGTGTTCGGCCGGGCCGCGGATCGGGAGCCGGGGGAGCGGGAGGGGCCGTTGCGCGGCTTCCCCGGTGCGCCCGCGGTGCTGCGCACCCCGACCGGCCCCGGGTGGGCGCTGGTCGGCGACGCGGGGTACTTCAAGGACCCGCTCACCGCGCACGGCATCACGGACGCGCTGCGGGACGCGGAGCTGCTCGCCCGGTCGGTCCTGGGCGAGCTCGACTACGGCCGCACCCGCGACCACCTGTCCCGGCTGCTGTTCTCGGTGGCCGAGGAGATCGCGGGATACCGCTGGGACCTGCCGCAGATCCGTGCGCTGCTGCTCGCGGAGAGCGCGGCGATGCGCCCCGAGGTGCGGATGCTGCGCCGGCTCGACGAGCGGGACGCGGCACGCGGGATGGCGGCGTGACCGGCGCCGCCGCCTGACCCCATCGATCGCCGCCCCGGAACACCGGGGCGGCGATCGCTTTCTGCGCTCTCACACCCACGGCGCGGGATGGTTCACGACGCCCTCCGGCGGGCCGGCAGAGCGCAGTGCGGGACGCCGCCGAGAACGACGGACGCCCCGCGCCGGGCGGGGCGTCCGGGTTCCTCTCAGGCGGCCAGGACGGCGGGGCGTTCGGCGGCGCGCTCCGCGATCATCTCCGCGAGGTGCTCCGCGTCGGCGCCCACGCCGTCGAGGAAGCTCGACGAGCGGCGGTACTGCCAGCGCAGGCCGAGCACGTACAGCCCCGCGGCGGCGGTCACGCCGCGGGTGTGGACGATCTCGCCGTCCACGCCGGACACGGGTGCCTCGATCCAGCCGTGGTCGCGGCCGAACCCGGTCGCCCACACCACGGCGGCGATCCCGGCGAGCGCCGGAGCCTCGCCCGCCTCGACCTCGACCACCTCCGGGGCCGCCTCGGCCGGCACGTCCATACTGGTGCGGGCCACGAAGTCGTCGACCGCGCGGCGGAAGCGGGTCGCGTTCGCGGCGGCGTCGGCCACCGTCCCGGCGAGGTCGTCGCCGAACCGGAGCCGCCCGTCCGCGCAGCCGAGCAGCCGTCCGTGCGCGACGACCCCCTCGGACACCAGGCGCGGGACGTCGAGGTCCCGGGTGCCGCCGGCGAGCACGGCGTTCGGGGTGCGTCCGGGCGGTCCGGGCAGGGTGTCGACGGTGCGGTCCAGCATGCCGAGCCGCTCCATCCAGCAGTAGGCGTCGTGTCCGCGGTAGCGGCGGGGCAGCGACTTGTGCCGCCCGACCGCGAGGTGCACGGGCCGGCCGGCCCGCGCCAGCTCCAGGGCGATCTGCTGCCCCGAGGGCCCGGCGCCGACCACCAGCACGGCACCGGGCGGCAGCTGGTCGGGATTGCGGTAGTCGGCGGTGTGCAGCTGATGGATCCCCGGGGGGAGGTCGGCGGCCACCGCGGGGATCCGCGGGCGCGCCAGGTCCCCCGTCGCGACGACGACGGTGCGGGCGAGGAACCGGCCCGCACTCGTCGACAGCCGCCAGCCCCCGGCGACCCGGTACAGCCGCCGCACGTCCACCCCGGTGCGCACGGGCGCGTCGAAGGACCCGGCGTAGTCCTGCAGGTAGCGGGCCACCTCGGCGCCGGTCATGAAGCCGCCCGGATCGACCCCGGCGTACCGCCACCGTGGCAGCCGGGTCTGCCAGTTCGGGCTCAGCAGCCGGAACGAGTCCCACCGGCGGCTGCGCCAGCTGTCGGCGATCCCGGCCCGTTCCAGCACGACGTGCGGCAGGCCGCGGTCGGTGAGGCAGCGGCTCATCGCGAGCCCCGCCTGCCCGGCGCCGACGACGACGGTCCCGGTCACGGTCTCGGTCATGGTGTCCTCCAGGGAAATCGGTGTGCGGCCGACGCTAGGGAGCGCGCGCCCGCCGGCCATCGGTGGCGGCTGCCCATCTCCGGCGGAGGCCGACCCACCCTGCGTCGCCCGCGGGAGCGTGGGCAGGTGGGTGCGCGGAGATGGGCAGCCGACACCGATGGCGGGCCGCATCCGCGCTCCTAGCGTCGATCCCGACCGAGCACCGCCCGACACCGCACCGGGAGCCCGACATGACCGACACCGACGGCACGGCCCAGCTGCGCAGGATCCCCCGCACCGTCCCCCGCGTCGGCGCCTCCGCGAGCCGCTCCCGGCTCGTGACCCGGCGCGACATCGAGCTGTTCACCGAGATCTCCGGGGACCGCAACCCCCTGCACTACGACGAGGAGCGCGCCGCCGCGACCCGCTTCGGCGGGATCGTGGTGCAGGGCGGCGTCACGACGGCGCTGCTCAACGCGGTCGTCGCCGAGGAGCTGCCCGGGCCGGGCAGCGTGTTCCTGCAGCTCGACCTGGCCTTCCGGGCCCCGGTCCGGCCGGGCGACGTGATCACCGGGACCGTCGAGGTCACCTCCGCCCGCGAGGACAAACCGATCACCGCCCTCGACGTCCGGGTGACCCGCGACGACGGCGTCGTGGCCGTCGATGGCACCGCCGTCTGCTACACCGAGCCGCTCCCGTGACCGTGGCGAGGTCGCCCGATACCCCTACCGTGGGCCGCGTGGCTCCCGCCCCGACCCCCGCCGAGCTCGCCGCCTTCGTGGAGATCGCGCACGGCGTCGTCTGGTGCACGCTCGCGACCGTCGACGCCCGGGGGCGGCCGCGCTCGCGGCTCGTCCATCCACTGTGGACGATCGAGCCCGGCGGCGGCCTCGTCGGGCGGGTGACCAGCCGGCGCTCGTCGCCGAAGGCCCGGCACCTCGCCGCGCACCCCTACGCCTCCTGCTCCTACTGGGACCAGCGGCACGACGTCGCGGTCGCGGAGTGCCACGCGGCGTGGGACCCGGATCCTGCGGGCTCGTGGCACCTCTTCCGGGAGCCCGAGCCGCCCGTCGGCTTCGACCCGGCCGCGATGTTCCCCGGCGGCCTCGCCTCGCCGGAGGCGGGGATCGTCGTGCTGCGGCCGTGGCGGCTGCGGTGGGGACGGGCGGCGGACCTGGCGGCGGGAGCGAAGCCCACCGTCCGGAGTCTCCGCACAGCAGGGAGTGACAGGTGTCAGCACTGACGTAACGCGGGCAGCCCCATCCCGGAGCGTCTCCGTGCGGGCAACGGGAGGGCACGCGGATGGCGACGAGCGAACGTCCGGGCGGGCGGGACGAGGGCGTCCGCTCCCGGGCCGGCGACTCGCAGGCCCGGCGGGACTCGCGGCTCCGGACGGGCCTGGCGCGGCGGGCCCGGACCAGCGCGGCGCTGGTCGCCGCGGCCCGCACGATGTTCGGTGAGCAAGGGTGGGCCGAGACCCGCATGGAGGACGTCGCCCGGGCCGCCGGCGTCAGCGTCGCGACGGCCTACAACCACTTCCCGAGCAAGCACGCCCTGATCGGCGCCGCCTTCGCCGCCGCCTGGCAGGAAGGGCTGGAGGAGGGTGGGCCGGAGCCGGGTACGGAACCGGACGTGCCGGGCCTGCCGGGCGACCGCACCCGGGAGCTCGCCGCGCACCTGTGGCGGATCAGCCACATCGCCCGCCGCCACCAGCCGCTCACCGCGGCCTTCGCCTGCGCCGTGCAGGAGTACGTCGCGCGCGTCCAGCAACGGCCCTCCGTCGAGGCCTCGGACGACCCGCGGCCGAGCACCCGGGTGCCCGAGCGGATCGCGGTCCTGCTCGACGCCGCCCAGCGCAGCGGCGAGCTCGGCCGCCAGCGGGAGCCCGCGGACCTGGCCGAGCAGCTGACCTTCCTGCTGTTCCTGCGCTGCTTCACCCACCCCGAGGAGGACGCGGCCGCGACCGCCGAGATGCTCCTCGCCATTGCCGTGGGCGTGCTGCCCGCCGGCCCGTCGGGCTGACCGGGGAGCCGACCGGACCGTGGTGCCCGGCCACCGCCGTCGTGCCGTCCGCAGCCGTCACGCCGTTCGCAGTCGCAGGGGGAGGGACTCCCAGGCGCGCAGGGTGTTGTTGTGGTGGCGGCGGGTCGGGCCGGCGAGCTCGATCGCCTCCACCCGCCGGGCCAGCGCCGTGAGCAGGGCCTCGGCCTCGAGCCGGGCGACGTGCTGCCCGACGCACTGGTGGATGCCCATCCCGAACCCGACGTGCCCGGAGGGGTCGCGGCCCAGGTCGAAGGCGTCGGCGTCCGGACCCCAGCGGGCCGGGTCGCGGTTGGCGGCGCCGAGGAACATCAGGATCTTGTGTCCGTCGGGCACCACGTGCCCGCCGATGGCGACGTCCCGGGTGGCGGTGCGGAAGAAGGTCTGCACCGGGGACTCCCAGCGCACCGCCTCGTCGAAGGCGACGCGGGCCAGGCCGGGGTCCTCGCGGAGCCGCCGCCACTGCGCGGGGTGGGTGGCGAAGGCGTAGAGCACCGCGGACAGGCCGTGCACGGTGGTGTCCACCCCGGCGGTGAGCAGGGACCGGACGATCAGCGGCGCCTGCTCGGGGGTGATGTCGCCGCGGTCGGAGGCGGCCCAGATGTCCGCGCCGAACCCCTCGGGGGCGAGCGCCTCGCGCGCGCACTGCGCGGCGACCCACGCCGACAGCTCGGCGACCCGCGGCGCCCCCTTCGCCACCAGGTCGTTGGCCGGGCCGAAGGCGTTGAACGCGTGGTCGCCGTAGGGCAGCAGGTTCTCCCGGCCCGCCTTCGGGATCCCGACGGCGTCGGGGAAGACCCGCAGCGGGAAGGCCTCGGTGAGGTGCGGGACGGCGTCGAACTCCGGCCCGTGCGCGGCGAGGACCTCGTCGACGAGCCGGTCGGCGTCCGCGGCCCAGCCCTCCCGCAGCTTCCGCAGCGCGCGCGGGCCGAGGATCTTCTGCAGCACCCGGCGGGGCGCGTCGTGCCGCGGCGGGTCGGCCTCGAGCAGCAGCGACGGCGGGCGCCACGGCTTCTCGTGCCGGAAGTTCGACATCCCGACGCCGGCGGCCGAGCCGAAGCCCTGCCAGTCGACGAGGGCGGCGTGCACCTGCTCGTAGCGGGCGAAGGCGAACACGTCGTACCGGGTCAGGTGCACGACCGGCCCCGCCTCGCGCAGCGCGGCGTGCAGGGGCAGCGGGTCCTCCAGGACCTCGTGGTCGAACGGGTCGACGTCGCTGGTGGGGACATCGTGGACCGGCTCGGCGGTGAGCGTCACGGCGGGCTCCAGGTGGTGGGGGATGGGGCGGTCAGAGGTCGAGGACGAGGCGGTCGCCGAGGGAGCGGGACACGCACGGGAACAGGCAGTCGCCGCCGGCGCGCTCGTCGTCGTCGAGGATCGAGTCGCGGTGGTCGGGCTCCCCGGCGAGCACCCCGGTCTCGCAGGTGCCGCAGGTGCCCCGGCGGCAGGAGGAGAGCACCTCGACCCCCGCCTCGGCGATCGCGGCCAGCATCGAGCGGTCCGGTGGGACGGTCACGGTCCGACCGGTGCGGGCGAGCTCGACCTCGAAGGCGGTGTCCCGGGCGGGCGCGCCGAGCTCGCGGGCCACGAAGCGCTCGGTGCGGACGGCGTGGCGGGGCCAGTCGGCGGTGGCGTCGGCCAGGGCGGCGAGCATCGGCGCGGGACCGCAGGCGTAGACCCGGGTGCCGGGGTCGGGCGTGCCGAGGAACCCGGCGAGGTCGAGCAGGCCGTGCTCGTCCTGCGGCACCACCCGGACCCGCCCGTCGTCGATCCCCGCGAGCTCGTCGACGAACGCCATCGACGCCCGGGTCCGCCCGCCGTAGAGCAGCTCCCAGTCCGCGCCGAGCAGCGCGGCCTGCCGGATCATCGGCACCAGCGGGGTGATCCCGATGCCCCCGGCCACGAACAGGTAGCGGCCGGCGGGTACGAGCGGGAAGTTGTTGCGCGGACCGCCGAGCCCGACGAGGTCGCCCACGGCGAGCCGGTCGTGCACGTACGCCGATCCGCCGCGCCCGGCGGGCTCGCGCAGCACACCGACCCGGTAGCGGTGGGCGTCCCACCGGTCGCCGCACAGGGAGTACTGGCGGGTCGTCCCGTTCGGCAGGACCAGGTCGACGTGGGCGCCCGGGGCCCAGTCGGGCAGCCGGCCGCCGTCCGGGGCCACGAGCTCCAGGGACACCACGCCGTCGGCCTCCACCCGCTTGGCGGCGACCCGGACCGTCGCCGCCGTGCCGGCGGCCGGGACGGGCTCCGCGGGACGCGGTGCGAGGGACAGGGGATCGGCGGTGATCACGGGGCGGTCCTCCCGGCGGTGGGATCGGGCGCGTGGGACGCGGTGGGCTCGGGTGTCCGAGCGAGGTGGACCGAGGATGCGTACCGGCGTGCACCGCGCAGAAGGCGCTTCTCAATGAATGAGAGGGAATTCGGGCGGCCGCAGCTCAGGAGGTCGGCGCGAGGGCCCGCCCGATACCGCGCGCGGCCGCCTGGAGGACCGGGACGACGGTGAAGGCCTGGCCGTCGTTCGGGACGATCGCCGACAGCGCGGCGACGACCTCGCCTCCCGCGTCGCGCACGGGCACGGCGGTGCCGGCCGCGTCCGGGTGGATGTGCCCGGGCGTGATCACGTGCCCGTCCCGGCGGATCCCGGACAGGACCGCCCGCAGCCGTGCCGCGTCCGTGATCGTCTGCGCGGTGAAGCGCTCCCGCGGCCGCGCCAGCACCCGCTCCTGCAGCTCGCGGGAGCCGAAGGCGGTGAGCACCAGCCCGGACGACGACGCGTGCAGCGGCAACCGCCCCGCGATGCGGGTGTAGTTGATCACCGAGCCGGGGGCGGAGAGCCGCTCGAGGAACAGCACCTCGTCCCCGTCGAGGACCCCCAGCTGCACGTGGTGCCCCACCACGGCGTGCAGGTCCTCCAGGAACGGCATGGCGGCCTCGCGCAGCGACAGGGTCGGGGAGGCCCGCTGCGCGAGCTCCCACATCCGCACCCCGATCCGGACCCGGCCGTCGTCTCGGCGCGCGAGCAGGCCGTGCCCGACCAGCTCGGCGACCAGCCGGGACGCGGTCGCGACGTGCAGCCCGGTCCGCCGCGCGATCTCGGTGACCGTCAGGTCCGGCTGCGCCGCGCTGAACACCTCGAAGATCCGCACCGCGCGGGAGAGCACGGACTCCCCGGTGGCGACCCGTGGCATGCCGCCCAGCCTGCCACGGGCACGACCGCCGCTCCGCAGGATCGACGAGGGCGCCGGGGTCGGGTCGCCGGCGGCGACCGCTGTCCGCTCGACCGCGACGAACAGCGCGGCGCAGGATCAGGCGGGAACGTGCTCGTCGAGCCAGTCGAGGATCCGCTCGCCGCGCAGCCCGCCGGCCATGGGCTCGCAGTGCCCGTCGGCGCCCTCGGCCGCGGTGAACGGCATGAGGGTGACCTCACAGGTCAGCGCCTCGGCCATGCGGGCGGACTGGCCCGGCCAGAACTGCTCGTGCTCCGGGTCCGTGATGAGCATCGGGCAGGTGATCGCGGCCAGCTCGTCGTCCGTGAGCGCGTAGGCGCGGCCGGCGGTGAAGAAGTCGAAGGGCGACGTCACGCCGTAGGGCCGCATCCGCCACTGCAGCACCCGGCGGATGCGGGGCGAGAGCTTGCGTGCCCAGCCCATGTCCCGGTCGAACTTCTCCCGCTCGCCCGCGTCGAGGAGCTTCACCATCGAGTGCCCGAGCTGGGCGAGCATGGTGGTGGAGACGTCGACGACGCCCGGATCGGCCACGGCGGCGGCGACCCGGTGCTCGTACGCCACGGCCCGCGGCACCCAGAACCCGCCCTGGCTCACGCCCATCGCCGCGATCCGGTCGGGGTCGACGTCCGGACGGGCGACGAGGTGGTCGATCACCGGGGTGAGGACGTGCTCCCAGTCCGGGCGGAACGGGATGCCCTGCCGGACCAGCGCGGCGTTCTGCCCCGGGCCGTCGTAGGTCACGACTGTCCAGCCGCGCTGCAGCGCGTCGGCGGCGGCGCGCGTCCAGGCACCCACGACGGGGCCGTCGCTGCCGTTGGTGAAGACGAGCGTGCGGCGGGCCTCGTCGGCCGGGCCGGCGCGGAACACGTACCCGGCGAGGGTGGTGTCCTCGTAGGGGATCGCGAGGCGCTCGACGGCGATGTCCCCGACCGCGTCCGTGAGGTCGACGAACCGTTCCCACGCGTCCCGGTGGCGCTCCCACAGCTGCGCGAAGGCCGGATCGTCCGCCATGTCGGTGGCGGCGGCGTAGTAGGTCGAGGCCCGCAGGTACCGGGCGGCGGCGGAGCGGAGGTGCGCGGCGCCCTCCGCGGCGCGGGCCTGCTCGGCGACCCGCTCGGCGGTCGCGGTCCACTGCGTGACCCAGGCCGCGGAGTCGCCGTTGGGGATCCGCTGGACCGTGCTCAGCACCTCGCCGGAGTCGGCGGCCCGGTGGAAGGTCCGGCCGAGCAGGTTCTCGACGGCGAACTGGAAGTCGGGGTCCTTGTAGAACGCGTGCACGTCACGCTCCTCGAGAGCTTGTGGGTCCGGTGCTCTGCTCGGTGCCGGGCCACGCGGTGCTACGCGGCCCGGCGAGCACGCCCACGCTCGCGGGCGCGCCTCCACCCGCGCCCCGATGGTCCGGCCGGGCGGCACCGCGCGGTCACTCGCGTCGTGCGCGCACCACGCCCGCCCCGGTGACCAGCACGGCCAGGGCCAGGGCGAGCAGGACCGGGAGGGCGAGCACCTCCGGCCCCGCCCCGCGCTCCAGGGCGTGCACCGAGCTGCCGACCGGCGGCAGCCACGGCTGCACCGCCGTCGCGATCACCACGACCGCCCCGACGAGCAGGGACCAGCCGACGCGCCGGATCCACGGCCGTGCGCAGAGCAGCCCGACGGCCGTGCCCGTCGTCCCGGCGGCGAGGTGTGCCAGTAGGTGAGCGCGAGCCAGGCCGCGACCGGGTAGAGCGTGAGCACCGAGGCGCCCCACGGCTCGGGGAGGCGGCCGGGGTCGCCGCCGAAGAGCACCGCGAGCACCGCCACCTGCAGGACGACCGGGAGCAGCACCCGCTGCGAGCGCACGGCGTCGGCCAGCAGGTAGCGGGCCACCGCGAGCGCGGTCACGCCGGCCCCACCGACTCGACCGAGCAGCCCAGCCGCAGCGCCGCGAGCAGCAGCGGATCGGACTCGGTGGGCGCTGCCCGCAGGTGCAGTCGCCCGCGCTCGACACGGCCGCCGCGTCGAGTCCGGCCCACGGCTCGTCGAGCACGATCAGCCCGGCCCCGGCGGCGAGCGCCTGCGCCAGCCCGACCTTCTGGGCGTTGCCCTTCGAGAGCCGGGACATCGGCTCCCGCCGCGGGCCGGTGAACCCCAGCAGCCCGAGCAGGTCGGGCCGGGGACGGGCCCCGCGGATTCGCGCGAGGTGGCGCAGGTAGGCGTCGGCCGGCAGGCGCAGCTGGGCCGGGAACCGGTCCGGCAGGTAGCCGACGACCGGCGGGCGGCCCGTCACCCGGCCCGCGGTGGGCGAGGCGCACCCGGCGACGATCCGCAGCAGCGTGGACTTGCCCGACCCGTTGCCGCCCACCAGCACCACCGGCGCCCCCGGCCCGAGCGCGAGATCGACCCCGGCCAGGACCGGCGGGCCGTTCCGGTACCGCTTGTGGACCCCCTCCACCCGCACCACGGGCGTCAGGTTTCCACGGCCGCCGGAACGGTCAGGCGGCGGTCCGGGCGAAGTCCTTCCCGACGGTCTCGGCGCGCTCGTGCGCCTGCGCCCGGACCTGCGCGGCGAGCGGCCGGAGCTCGGCCATCGCGGGCTGGACGTCCGCCAGGGTCAGCTCGGCCTCGATCACCGTGACGTCGGCGCCCCAGACGTCGGCGAGGATCCGGACGATCCAGCCCGTGGCGTGGTCCCAGCCCTCGCGGGGCGTGCCCGCGCCGTAGCCGCCCCCGCGCGCGACGACCAGAGCGACCGGCCGACCGGCGAGCGGCGAGGTGCCGGGCGCGAAGCGGGGATCGGTGATCAGCAGGTCGATCCACGTCTTGAGGTGCTGGGACACGCCGAAGTTGTAGAGCGGGGTGGCGACGACGAGGGCATCGGCGGCCAGCACCTCGTCGGCCAGCCGGGCGGCCAGGCCCAGCGCGGCCCGCTGCGCGTCCGTCCGCTGGTCCTCGGGCGTGAAGCCGGCCAGCGCGGCGGTCGGCCACGCGTCGGCCGGGATCGGGCCGGCGACCAGGTCGCGCCGCACGACCGCGCCGCCGGGGTGCTGGTCGAGGTAGGCGCGCTCGAGGGTGTCGGCGACCTCGCGGCTCACCGATCCCTCGGTGCGGATGCTGCTGTCGAGGCGGAACAGGGTCACGGTAAACCTCCAGGGAAGTGCTGTCGACTAGATGTTCTGCTCAGCAGACTATCTTGTCAACAGACCGCCCCGCGGCCGGTAGGCTCGACGTCGTGACCACCCCGCAGCGCGTCGACGCCGACCTCGGCTGGGCGCTGGGCCGGGTCACCCGCGCGCACCTGCGCACCGCGCAGGAGGTGGTGTCCGGGCTGCCGGGCGGCCCGCGCGGCTACCAGGTGCTCGCCGCCGCGAACGACGGTGAGGTCACCACCCAGCTCGCGATCGCCCGGATGCTGGGCGTCGACCGGACCGTGATGACCTACCTGCTCGACGAGCTCGAGGGCGCCGGCCTCGTCGAGCGCCGTCCCGACCCGGCCGACCGGCGCGCCCGCCGGGTCGTCCTCACCGCCACCGGCCGCGAGCGGCTCTGCGACCTCGACCGCAGGCTGCGGGAGGCCGAGGAGCGGCTCCTCGCCCCGCTGGAGCCCGCCGAGCGCGACACGTTGCGGGAGCTCCTGCGCCGGCTCGCGACCGGTGCCGCGCACGACGGGGCCTCCGCCTGCCAGGTCGCCGAGGAGATCGGTACCGGGGACTGCTAGCTGCGTCGCCGTCAGTAGCGGGATGACGATCGCCGTGCGGACGGCTCCGCCGCGGACGGTGGGCGGGGGCCGCCTGTCACCATTCCACCGGTAGGCAGGTCACGGCGTGGAAGAAACCGGGTGGACGTCGCCGCACCTCGGTCCGCGGATCGGCGAGCCGCAGGGTGGGGAACCGGCGCAGCAGGGCCGGGAAGGCGATCCGCATCTCCGCCCGGGCCAGCGGGGCACCGAGGCAGTGGTGGATCCCGTGGCCGAACGCGACGTGCCCGCGGGTGCCGCGGGTCAGGTCGAGGACGTCGGGGTCGGGCACGAGCGCGGGATCGCGGTTCGCGGCGGGGAGACACGCCAGCACCAACTCGCCCGCCTCGATCCGCCGGCCGGCGATCTCCACCGGTTCGGTGGCGATGCGCGTCGTGGCGGTGGTGATGATGCTCAGCCAACGGAGGAGTTCCTCCACGCCGGCCTCGACGGCGTCGGGTCGGTCCCGCATGATGCGCAGCTGATCGGGGTGCCGTAGCAGGGCCAGGGTGCCCAGGGCGAGCATGTTCGCGGTGGTCTCGTAGCCGGCGAGGAGCATCAGGTGACCGATGGCGGCCAGTTCGTCGGTGGTCAGCTCGTGGCCGTGCTCACGGGCCAGGGTCCCGAGCAGCCCCTCGCCCGGCGCGATCCGGGCGCAGTGGGCCAGGCCGGCCATGTAGGCGCGGACCTGACGGAACGCCGTCGTCCGCTCGCTCGGTGGCAGTGACAGGTCGAGCGGACTGCTCGCGAGGCGCCGGAAGCTGGTCCGATCGCCGTAGGGCACTCCGAGCAGTTCGCAGATCACCAGCGACGGGACCGGCAGGGCGAACGCCTGCACCAGGTCGACCGGAGGTCCGGTGCGTTCCATCCGGTCCAGGTGGTTCTCGACGATCTGCCCGATCCATGGCCCGAGCCGGCGCACCTGATGCACGGTGAAGGCCGGGCCGAGCATCTTCCGCAGGCGCGTGTGCTCGGGCGGGTCCTGGGACAGCAGGTCGCCGGCGCGTTCCCGGAAGACCTCCTCGTCGGTCATGTCCTCGTCGGCGAGGCGCCGGGAGCACTCCGCCGGGAGCTCGATGCCGAACCGCGGGTCGGACAACACCCGTCGAACGTCCGCGTGCCGGGTCACCAGCCAGGCCTCGTAGCCGAACGGGGTGCCGACGCGAGCGATGCCGGCCTGCTCGCGCACGCGCGCGATGCTCGGATCGGGGTCGAACTCGCCGTGCCGGTGCATGTACGGCGGCGCAACTGCGGCGTCGGTCATCAGGGGCTCCTCAGGCGTCGACCTAGATCGGCGCGGGTGCCGGGAACCGGGCGGCGAGAGCGGCGGCACCGGGACCGGTCAGCTGGGGCAGGGCGACGACGCGCCCGCTGCAGACCAGCAGCAGCGCGGCCGTCGGGCCGTGGACCTGCGGGCCCTCGCCGGCCGACCAGGCGGTGTCGGTGGCGGTCAGGCGGAACCCGGCCACCGCACGGGTCGCGGGATGCGGCGGCGGCCATCGCATGGACAGCACCCGGGTGGCGGCGGTGGCCGCGGCACGTGGTGGCATCTCGTGGCGCTGACCGAGGGGGATGGCGATGTCCTGGGCGTGGACGAGGACGTCGATGAGTGTCTCGAGGTGGGTGACGCCGAGGGTGTGGCGTCGTGAGCCGACCATCGCGCGGATCTCGGCGACGATCTGCTCGGTCGACACGGCAGCGGCGTGCCGGCGGGCGGCGTGCTCGATGGTGCGGTCCAGGCTTCCGCGCCATCGGGTCGTCGTCGCGAGCAGGTCGCGGAGGCCGAGCTGTTGCTGGGTCAGGTGCGCGGCGACGTCCCGCACGGTCCATCCCGCGCAGAGCGAGGGCTGCCGCCACTGCTCCTCGGAGAGGTCCTCGAGCAGGTCGGCCAGGCTGCGCCGCTGCGCGTCGACGACCTGCCAGACCTGGTCGGGGTCCAGGACGGCCGGACGGGGCGGCCGGTCGTCGGTCATGTCGGGACCTCCGCGGAGCGTGGGCGGACGACGCTGGTGACGAGCGCGGCGATCTGCGGGTACGGGTCGAACGCCGGGTCGGGAACGGCCAGTTCGTGCAGGACGATCCCGGTCCAGTGGTTCATGAGGATCGGGGCGTCGCGTTCGGGGTCGGTGGAGCCGGCGATGCGCAGCCAGTTCATGAACCAGGTGTTGACGCGGGCGCCGGTGGCCAGCAGCCGGGCCCGCAGTGACGGGTGGATCCCGGCCTCGACCAGGATCGCGTACCGGGCGAGGGTCAGCGTGCGTTGCGGGCCGGTCGCCTCCTGCGCGAACACCGCGAGGGCGCGCGCGAACTCCTGCGGGGTGACCGGGTACATCGTGGTCGCGAGCTCCTCCCAGTTGGCCCGCTCCCGGGCCGCGAACCGCTCCACCACCGCGTCGAGCAGGGCGTCCCGGGTGCGGAAGTGGTTGGAGGTGGACCCGGTGGGCAGGCCGGCGGCGGCGTCCACGGCGCGGTGGGTCAGTCCGTGCATCCCGGACCGGCCGAGCACGGAGATCGCGGCGTCGAGAAGCTGCGCGCGTCGGCTGCTCATGCAGTGATACTACGACCGTAGGGTAGATCACTACAAGTGTAGTGGGCGTCCTCCGCGCTACCGTCCCGCCGTGACCACCTCGCGGGACGACCGGGTCCTGGCGATCTCGCTGTGGGCCTCGGCCGGGTTCGCGGTGCTGGCGCTGGTGTGGGGCGCGCTGGCCGGCTCCCGGCTGATCGTGTTCGACGGCCTCTACTCCTTCGCAAGCGTCGGCCTCACCCTGCTCGCGGTCGTGGCCCTGCGGACCGCGCGCCGCGGCCCGGACGAGCGGTACCCGTGGGGGCGCGAGGCGTGGGAGCCGCTCGCGGTGGTCCTCAAGGCGGCGGCCATGGCGGGCTTGTGCGTCTATGCGCTGGTGGGGGCGGTGCTGGAGCTGATCGCCGGGCCCAGCGGGATCGCCGTGCGCGCAGCGCTGGTCTACGGCGTGGTGTCGACCCTCGGCGGGGTCGTGATCACGGTGCTGCTGCGGCGCCTGTCCGCGCGCGGCGCAGACCTGGCGCGCGCGGAGGCGGCCGAGTGGGCGGGGGACACGCTGCTCAGCGTGGGGGTGCTGGTCGGGTTCGGCGTCGCCTGGGCCCTGGAGGCGACCGGCCGCGGCGAGGCGGCCCGCTACGTCGACCCGGTGATGGTCGTGCTCGCGTCGGCCGCCTTCCTGCCCGTCCCGGTGCGGCTGATCCTGCGCGGCGGCCGCGAGATCCTCGCGATGGCGCCCTCCACGGAGGTCCTCGAGCGCATCCGGGTCGAGGTGCGCGCGGTGGAGGCGGCCCACGGCTTCGCCGAGTCGTTCGTGCGGGCCGGCAAGGTCGGGGGCCGGCTCGACCTGGAGATCGACTTCGTGGTGGACGCCGCCTCGACGGCCCGCACGGTCGAGGACCTCGACGGCGTGCGGGCCGAGTTGGACCGCCGGCTGCGCGACCTCGACCCGCCGCCGTCGATGTCGGTGGGGTTCACCGCGGACCGCGGCTGGGTCAGCTGAGCCGGATCAGCCGGGCCCGCTGCGCCGGGCCCGATCAGGCGGGTCGGACCTGTCGGACGGGATCAGGCGGAGGCCGTCGGGTCCATCCACACGACCTCCCAGTGGTGGCCGTCCGGGTCGAGGAACGAGCGGCCGTACATGAACCCGTGGTCCTGCGGGTCCTGCGCCTTCGCGCCGCCGTTCACGAGCGCGGCGTCGGCGAGGCGGTCGACCTCCTCGCGGCTGTCCACGCCGAGGGCCAGGATCGTCTCGGTCGCGCTGCCGTCGGCGATGGGCTTGACCGTGAACTCGCCGAAGTGCGAGTGGGACAGCAGCATCGCGGAGATCCCGGGCCCGATCTCGAGCGCGAGCGAGTTCTCGCCGGAGAAGTCGGCGTTGAACGTGTAGCCGAGAGCGCTCCAGAAGGCGCGGGTGGTCGCCAGGTCGGTGACCGGCAGGTTGACGAAGATCTGCGTGGTGGCCATCGGGGTGCCTCCTCGGTGCGTCGTGATGTCGCAGGGGGGACCGGGCAGCCGCTGCGGACTCATCGGTGTCCGGATCATCCGATCCCGTGAACCGGATCACAAGGAGCGTGCGCGCCGTGGGTCGGCGGCCGAACGACGAGGGCGGGCCCGGCGCATCGCCGGACCCGCCCCGAGGGTCGTCGGTCAGCCGACCGGCGCCGGCTGGACGACGCGGCGGCGCAGGCCGTGCCGCACGGCGTCCCGGTCGGGCCGCACCACGAGCATCGCGGTGAGGCCGCCCAGCACCATGAGCACGCCGGCGATGTCGAAGGCGCGCGAGTACCCGACGGCGGGGGTGGGCGCGGCGTCGACCAGCACGCCGGTGAGCAGGGGGGACACGACGCTGGCCACGGACACGATGGCGTACCAGATGCCCAGCGTCGCGCCCCGCTGGCGGACCGGGGTCACGTCGGCGACGGCGGCCTGGGACAGCGGGGTCTGCGAGTTGCCGATGCCGAAGGCCAGCGCGACGAACGGGAGCAGCAGGATCGGCGCGTCGACCCGGGTGATCAGCAGCATGCTGATGCCGGCGACGAGGGCGAACGCCCCACCGAGGACGCCCTGGGCCAGGTGCCGGGAGACCCCGCGGCGCAGCAGGCGCTGCGACAGCCAGCCGCCGAGCAGCATGAACACGATCGAGATGTAGGCGGGGACGGTCACCACGAAGCCGAGCGCGGTGCCGCTGAAGCCGACCTGACCCAGGTAGAGCGGCAGGAACGCGATGGCGAGCGCGAGGCCCCAGTAGACGGTGAACCCGGAGAACATGGTGCCCAACCAGGTGCCGGAGGTCAGCAGGCGGCCGTAGGACACCCGCGGCTCGTCGACGACGGCCGGCGTGACCGGGGCGGACTTCGGCGCGGTCGTGGCGTACGGGCCGTCGCCGCCGACGACGATCCAGGCGATCGCCCAGAGCAGCCCGATGGCGCCCAGGATGCCGAACGCCGACCGCCAGCCCCACTCCGCGATGGCCGCGTTGAGCAGCGGGGCACCGATGATCACGCCGAGGCCGGAGCCGACGGTCAGCAGGGCCGCGGTGAACCCGCGCTTGCGCTCCTCCACCCAGGTGAAGGCGACGTGCATGCCGAGCGGGATGCCGGGGCCCTCGCCCGCGCCCAGCAGCACGCGCGTGATCAGCAGGACCGCGAAGCCCGCGGCGGGCACCAGGATCGGCAGCTGCGCGGCGGACCAGATCACCGCGAGCGCCACCAGCATCCACTTGGCGGAGAAGCGGTTGCCCAGGAAGCCGAACACGACGGCGGAGATGCTGAACAGCAGGTAGAACGAGCTCGCGATGGTGCCGTACTCGGTGGCGCTGAGCCCGAGCTCCTTCATCATCGGCGCCGCGGCGAGCCCGATGATCGACTTGTCGGCGAAGTTGATCGCCACGAACAGCATGAGCAGGGCGATCACCCAGCGGGTGCGGGTCTGCGGGGTCAAGAGGTCTCCTGACGTCGTCGTCGAGGTGACAGGGGCACAGTGTCGCGAGCGACCTTAACGTACGTTCGGCAAGGCTTGTCCAGCTTCGACCACGGGGCCGACGGGGCGTCCCACGCGCCCGTCCCAGGGGTCGGCGGGCTCGTCGCCGCCGGCCCAGGCGTGCTGCGTAGGAGTGTCGCCCTCGGTCGTTCGCAACAAGGTAATCACCGGCGTTGCACGGGGAAGAGGTTTCCGGTGACGCAGCCGAACGGCCCTATCCGGGCAGGTCCGGACCGCAGTACGTTGACCGCCCACCGAACCGGCACCGGCCTGCCGAGGGGGAGCGATGACCGCTGTCGCGCCGCGCCCGATCGAGACCCGGCCCTATCCCGCCCGTCGCACGGGCAAGGGGTCGACGTTCCTCAAGATGCTCAAGACGACGGACCCCAAGGACATCGCGATCCTGTACCTGGTCACGTCGTTCGGGTTCTTCATGGCGGGCGGCGCGATGGCGCTGCTGATCCGCGCGGAACTGGCGCGGCCGGGGCAGCAGTTCCTGTCGAGCGAGCAGTACAACCAGCTGTTCACCATGCACGGCACGATCATGCTGCTGCTCTACGCCACGCCGATCCTGTTCGGCTTCGCGAACTACATCGTGCCGCTGCAGATCGGCGCACCCGACGTCGCCTTCCCGCGGCTGAACGCCTTCTCCTACTGGCTGTTCCTGTTCGGCGGGCTGATCGTGATGTCGTCGTTCCTCACGCCGGGCGGCGCCGCGGACTTCGGCTGGTTCGCCTACACCCCGTTGTCCGACGCGATCCGCTCGCCGGGGGCCGGGGGCGACCTGTGGATCGCGGGCCTCATCGTCGCCGGTCTCGGGACGATCCTCGGTGGCGTCAACTTCATCACGACGATCATCTGCCTGCGTGCGCCCGGGATGACCATGTTCCGGATGCCGATCTTCACGTGGAACATCTTCGTGACGGCGCTGCTGGTCCTGATCGCCTTCCCGATCCTCACCTCGGCGCTGTTCGGGCTGCTGATGGACCGGCACCTCGGCTCGCACGTGTTCGACCCGGCCAACGGCGGGGCGATCCTCTGGCAGCACCTGTTCTGGTTCTTCGGCCACCCCGAGGTCTACATCGTGGCGCTGCCGTTCTTCGGCATCATCACCGAGATCATCCCGGTATTCAGCCGCAAGCCGATCTTCGGCTACAAGACGCTGGTCTTCGCCACGATCGCCATCGGCTTCCTCTCGGCGGCGGTCTGGGCGCACCACATGTTCGCCACCGGCGCGGTGCTCCTCGCCTTCTTCTCCCTGGCCACCTTCCTCATCGCGATCCCGACGGGCATCAAGTTCGTCAACTGGATCGGCACGATGTGGAAGGGGAAGCTCACGTTCGAGACGCCGATGCTGTTCGCCGTCGGATTCCTCGTGACCTTCCTCTTCGGCGGGCTCACCGGGATCCTGCTGGCCTCGCCGCCCCTGGACTTCCACGTCTCGGACACGTACTTCGTGGTGGCGCACTTCCACTACGTGCTGTTCGGGACGATCGTGTTCGCGACGTACGGCGGCATCTACTTCTGGTTCCCGAAGATGACCGGCCGGATGCTCGACGAGCCGCTCGGCAAGCTGCACTTCTGGCTCACGTTCATCGGCTTCCACACGACGTTCCTCGTGCAGCACTGGCTGGGGAACGAGGGCATGCCGCGCCGGTACGTCGACTACCTGGCGACGGACGGGTTCACCGCGCTGAACATGGTCTCCTCGATCGGCGCGTTCCTGCTCGGGATGTCCGTGCTCCCGTTCGTCTACAACGTGTTCCGCAGCTACCGCTTCGGCCGCGTGGTGACGGCCGACGACCCCTGGGGTTTCGGCAACTCGCTGGAGTGGGCCACGTCCTGCCCGCCGCCGCGACACAACTTCACCGAGCTGCCACGGATCCGCTCGGAGCGACCCGCCTTCGAGCTGCACTACCCGCACCTGGTCGAGCGGGCACGCGCGGAGGCGCACATCGGCGGGCACGCGGCGGCGGGCGAGCACGCCGCGCAGACCGTCGGGCGCGAGCAGCAGCCGGACGAGGACCCGCGTTCGCGCTGAGGGCGGCACGGGCCGGAGCCGGGGCCGGGCGGGCCGGAGCCGGGGCCGGGGATCAGGACGGACAGGACTGTCGGGGAGGCGACGATGACCCTCGACGACCGGGGCGTCCGCCCGCTGACCACGCGGGAGCGGCGGATCCTCGCCCACCTCGAGCGGAGCCTGACGGGCGGCGGCCCGGCCCCGGGGGACCCCGGGCCCGACGACCGCGCGCCCGACGATCGCAGAACGACGGACCGCAGGATCGACGACCGCAGGCCCGGTGACCGGGGCCTCGGTGACCGCGGGCCGGGCGACGACGGCTCCGGCGACCCGGGCACCGACACCGTCGCACTGCACCGGACGGACCGGGTGGCCGCGGTGATCGGACTGCTGGTCCTCTGCGGCATGACCGCCGAGGCCGCGGTCGCCGGCGGTCCGGTCCTGGGCATCGCCGTCGGCACCGCCTTCCTGCTCATGGTGCTCACGTTGGTCCGGCTGGTGCGCCGCAACCACCGGCGCTGACCGCGGGCCGGTCAGCCCGCGGCGCGCACGACGGCGTCGACGACCGCCGGGCCGTGGCCGAGCTCCGGGTCGTTGTGCCGCGCCCCCGGCACCTCGACGGGCGTGCTCCGGGCGGCCGCGGCGACCGCGCGGCTCTGCTCCACCGGAACGATCTCGTCGGCCCCGCCGGCCACCACCGTGACCGGAGCGGGTACCGAACTTACCGTCCCGAGCACCGGGAAGCGGTCGCGGAGCAGCACCCGGACCGGGAGGAACGGGTAGAGCCGCGCGGCCACGTCGGCCAGTTCGGTGAAGGGGCTGCGCAGGACCACCGCCCGCACCGGCCGTTCCCGGGCGAGCCGGGTCGCGACCGCCGCTCCGACGCTCTCGCCGAACACGACGAGACGTCGTGCGTCCAGGCCCCGGTCCACGGTGAGGTGGCGGTGCGCGGCCAGTGCATCGCTCGCCAGCCCCTCCTCACTGGGCGAGCCCGGGTTGCCGCCGTAGCCGCGGTAGTCCAGGAGGACCACGTCGAGCCCCTCCGCGGTGAGGACGCGGGCGAGCGGCACGCGGTCGGCCCGGCTGCCGGCGTTGCCCGGGAGCACCAGCACCGTGATCCCGCGCGCCGGGGCGGCGGCGGGGGCGTGCCAGGCCTCGAGGACGAGCCCGTCGTCCGTCGGCACCGCGAGCCGCGTCCCGCCCGCCAGCACCTGCTCGGGCCCGACGGACGGGGACCCGCCGGGCAGGAACACCAGCCGCCGCTGGACGGCCCACAGCAACCCCACCAGCACGACGGCGACCACGAGCACGCCGACCGCGAGCCGCAGCGCCGTGCCCATGCCGGTCATCGTGCCAGGGGATGCCGGGCGACCGGCCGACGAAGGCGCAACGGCAGTTGCGTTGAAGCCCTCGGTGAGGTGATGTAGACCACAGGTGGGGGCGCGGAGGGGGTCGTCGGGATGGCGCCGGAGAGACGCCGGCGTCATCCCGCGGCGCCCCCGGACCGGCGGCGGGGGTGGCGGATGACGGTCGTGGAGGGCGGCTCGCTCGCGGTCGAGGCGCCGCGGCCCGGGGTCTGTGTGGTCTACGTGACCGGGCTGCTCGACCAGGCGCTGGCGACGCGTCTGGCCCGGGTGCTCGACGAGCGTCTGCACCCGGCCCTGCGGCACGTGCTCGTGGACCTCGCCGGGGTGGACCGGATGGAGCCGGGGAGCGTGCCGCTGCTGCGCAGCGCGATCCGGATCGCCGGCCGGCGGCGGGTCAGCCTGCACCTCACCGGGGCCGGGGCGCTGGGCGCGCACCTCGGCGTGCGGGACCGGCGGGTGCTCGCCGAGTTCGCCGCGTTCCCCACCGTCCCGGCCGCGCTCGCGGTGCTGGCGGCGGCGCACCGGCACGGCCGCCCCGGGCCCGGACCACGCTGAGCGGCGCGGGCCCGTCCCGGAGCATCACGGCGCGGGCGGGCCGGCCAGGTCGGTGAGCAGTGTCAGCATGCGGCGCAGCGGGCGCCGGACCAGGCCGCCCAACGGCGAATGATCGGCCGCCGAGTGCGCGCGCAGCGCATCGTCGGCCCGGGCCAGGGCGTCGCGGTCCGGGGTGCCCCGCAGTCCGGCCGCCACCGCCTCCGCCAGCGCCAGCACGATCTCCCTGTTCCGTGCGGCCGAGGCGGCCCAGGACGCGCGGGTGTCCGCGCGCCGGTCGAACTCGGCGACGTCGGCGACATGCGCGCGCACCAGCGTGGTGATCTCCGGCGCGACGGCGGCCGGTGCCTCCAGCGCGGCCAGCTCGGCGGTGTGGCGGCGGCGCCAGAGCGGGTTCAGGCGCACCGCGCGCCGCGCCGACGCGAGCTGTCCGGGGAGCTTCCGGGCCGCCTCGTCGCGGCGGTGGGTCCGGTCGGTGAGCCGCGCCGCCAGGTCGTCGCGCGCAGGGTCCTCCGGCGGCGCGAGCCGGTCCGCGGCGGCCCGCAGGTCCTCCGCGGCGCCGTCGGCGACCGCGTGCAGGGCCGCGACGAAGGAGCGCGCCGGGTTCGTGGGCAGGAGCAGCGGCGACAGAACGACCGTGACCACCGCCCCGACCGCTGTCTCCCACAGCCGCACCACGGCGTAGGACGCGGGATCGGCGCTCGCGAAGACGAGCAGGGCGGAGACGGCGACCTGAACGTTCAGCGCGTCGCCGATGCGCAGCACCATCCCGATCACCAGGGCCACGCCGAGGACCAGCGCCACGGTGAGTGCCGACGGACGCAGCCAGGACAGCACCCCGACGCCGAGGGCCAGCCCGGCGACCACGCCGACCAGCCGGGCCAGCGACACGTTGAGGGCGGAGCCGGGGGCGTCCCGGACGGCCACGAGCGGCACGATCACCGCGTAGACCGGGGGCTGCGTCGCCCCGAGCCACACGCAGACCTGCCAGCTCACGGCGGCCGCGACCACGATCCGGACCACCGTCGGTCCCTCGCGGGGCAGGGCGGCCCGCAGGGCGCTCCACGGGCGGACGTCGCGCAGGGCGGGCACCGGGCGAGCAGATCAGGTGGGCGGAGCGCGGGTCACGCCGTCCGCCGGGTGGTTCACGCGCTGTCGCCGTCCCGGTGACCGTCCGTCGTGCGAGCGGAGCGCGGGCCGGCCGTGCCCGCGTCGTCCTGCAGGGCGAGGGCCCGGGCCCGGATTCGGCTCCGCCGGACCGGTTCCGCGCGCCGCCGCGCAGTGGGACCGTGGAGCGGGTCGGGGCGCTGGTGCGGCAGTGCCCCGACCACCCTGGGACTCCGGGGAACCGCGCCGGGGTCCGGCCTGCCGGCGTTCGAGAAGGGCGGTGGTCGTCGTGACCGATCCCTGGTTCACCGATGTGCACGAGACCGATCCGGGCCGCGCCGAGACGGCCCTCGCGCCGCCGGGCTCCGCCGGGCCGTTCGTCCGGCGGCGGGCGGAGTCGCCGTTCACCCTGTGCGTGCGGCGCACCGTGCGCGGGCCGCTCGATGCCGAGGTGGTCCGGTGCACGGACGACGTGCGCCTGCGGCTGGAGCGCGACCCGCGGCACGTCGTGGCCGTCCCGCTGCAGGGGATGCTGCACGTGCACTACCGCGGCAGGGAGATCGACGTGGTGGCCGGCGGCGCCGCCGTGCTGGTGCCCGCGGACGAGGCGACGGTGCTGGTGCCGGCGGGCTCGGCCGTGGCCCTGGTGCGGGTCCCCGGCGACGTGCTCTGCGAGGACCTGGAGGCGCTCCTCGGCCGGACGGTCGTGCGGCCGCTGCGGGCCGGCGTCCCGGTCCCCGCGGCCACGGCACCCGACGCGCTGGGGCCGTTGGCGCCCTTCCTCGGCGACGTGCCGGGTCCCGACTCGGTGCTCGGCAACGCGCTCACCGCCGAGCCCCTCGAGGAGGCGATCCTCGACGGGGTCCTGCACGCGGCCGACGAGCCGGCGCGCGAGGCCCTCGACGCCACCGCCCCCTCCTGGGGTCCCCGGACCGTCCGCGCCTGCCTGGACCTGATCGAGACGTACCCGGAGCGGCCGCACACCGCGCGCACGCTGGCCGACGGGGCGGGGCTCAGCGTGCGCGCCCTGCAGGACTGCTGGCAGCGGCACCGGGGCCGCACCCCCGAGGAGGAGCTCGGCCGCGTGCGGCTCGAACGGGCGCACCGCGACCTCGAGGAGCTCCGGCGCGGCGAGGCCACGGTCGCTTCCGTGGCGACCGCCTGGGGGTTCCGGCACGAGGACTTCACCGCCCGCTACGAGATGCGCTACGGGCGCAGCCCGGAGGTGACGCTGGGGTCGCCGGCCTTCGCCTGACGGTCCAACAGCCACGCCCTTGCCCCGGACGGCCGACGTCTCGGTCAGCAGGGTCGTGCAGCTCGACGACCTCGACCCGCGGGCGCGCATCTCGTCGACGAAGGCGAAGTGGTCGCGGCGGGCGTTGTCCACCCAGATGACGTCGTCGAAGATCAGGTCGTCGCGGTTGCGCGGGGGGTCAGCCGCGAATGCGCCAGGCCCGGTGCGCAGACCAGCACCTTGCGCAGCACACCCACCTCGGAGTGCACCCCGTAGGAGGCCGAGGTGACGGGCGTGGCGACGGGCGTGGCGCTCACGACGATCTCCTCGGTGGACGGCAGGTAGGGGTCGGCGTCTCGTCGCCGACCCGGAGCCGGTCGCAGGTCCGACGTGCCGGTGGACGCGGACGTCGTCGACGACGGCACGGTCGGCCAGGGCGATCGGCCGCGCCGGCCGGCCTCACCTTCCACAGACGAGGCGGGCGTCCGCCGCCGGCCCGGCAGGGTGGCGGACGAACGGACGGCTGCCAGGCCGAGGAGGACGCATGACGCTGTACACCGACATCCCGACCCGCTCCGAGATCGACGCGCTCTGGCAGGCCGGGGCTCCGGCCGCCGTCTCGATCTACCTGGAGACCACGCCCCGCGTCGTCGGGTGACGCGGAGCGGATCGCCTACAAGAACGCGGTCCGGGAGGCGCTGGCGCGGCTGGCGCTGCGGGAGGTGCTGCCCGGGCACGGCGTGCCGCTGGTTCTCGTGGCGACCGAGCCGCTCGACAGCATCTTCCGCGCCCACTGCCGCTACCCGGACCTGGTCCCGCACGGCGTCCTGGGCAATCCGGAGGGCCGCGGCGACGGCGAGCTGGGCGCCGATGCCCGCCAGATCCTCGACGGCTGGTACGCCGATCGGCTGGAGGAGGAGAAGCGGACCTTCGCCGACCGCTCTTCCCGGGGCCGCACCTCGGTCGACGTCGCCGAGCTGGCCCGCTTCGCCACCCGCGGCGCCGTGGAGACGCCGTTCGTCGACATCGACGCCACCGTTCCCGGCAAGGTCGACGAGCTGGGTGAGGTGACGTTCGCGGGCCCGGGACCGGACGGATCGGGCGGTCTCGTCGACGAGATCGCGCGCCGGGCCTGGCTCTCCGGCGCCCGGCTGCTGGCGGTCCGGCACGAGGACGTGCCCGGCGGAGGGGACGTCGCGGGGACCCTGCGGTACGCACCGACCTGACCGGCGCCGGATCAGGGCGGATCGGAGTCAGGTGGCACGTGCGTCGAGGTGCCCTCCGCCGCGCACACATGATCGACGATCCGGAGGCGCTGGCGTTCGCCTGATGACCGGCCGGTCAGACGGCGATCTCGTCCGGCCGGGCGTCCGGCTGGGCGGCCAGCAGCTCCCGGACCCGCGGCGCCACGACCGTGCCGTACAGCTCGATGGACTTCATCAGCTCGGCGTGCGGCAGCGTGCCGGTCGTGTACTTGAGGTCGAAGCGCTGCAGGCCCAGGGCCCGGACGGTGCGGGCGATCTTGCGGGCCACCGTCTCGGGCGACCCGACGTGCTGGGCGCCCCCGCGGACGTCGGCCTCGAAGCGGGCGCGGGTCAGCGGCGGCCAGCCGCGCTCCCGGCCGATCCGGTCGAGCGCGATCTTCGCGTGCGGGAAGAGCGTCTCGACGGCCTCCTCGTCCGTCTCGGCGACGAAGCCCGGCGCGTGCACGGCGATCGGCAGCTGCTCGCGGCCGAGCTGCTCCAGGCTGCGCCGGTAGAGCTCGGCGTACGGGGCGAAGCGCACCGGGTCGCCGCCGATCACCGCGAGGACCAGCGGGAAGCCGTGGCTCGCCGCGCGGACGACCGACTGCGGGCTGCCGCCCACGCCGACCCACGTGGTGATCCGGCCGGACTCGGTCTTGGGGTAGACCTGCTGGTCCCGCAGTGCGGCGCGGACCGTGCCCTCCCAGGTGACCGGGCCCTCCTCGAGCAGGCGGGCCATCAGGTCGAGCTTCTCCTCGAAGAGCGTCTCGTAGTCGGCGAGGTCGTGGCCGAACAGCGGGAAGGACTCGGTGAAGGAGCCGCGGCCGAGCGTGATCTCCGCGCGGCCGTTCGACACGGCGTCGAGGGTGGCGAACCGCTCGAACACCCGGACGGGGTCGTCCGAGCTGAGCACGGTGACGGCCGTGCCGAGCCGGATCCGCTCGGTGCGGCCGGCGATCGCGGCCAGCACGATCTCCGGCGCGGAGATCGCGTAGTCGTCCCGGTGGTGCTCGCCCACGCCGAACACGTCGATCCCGAGCCGGTCGGCGAGGACGGCCTGCTCGACGACGTTCCGGATCACCTGGGCGTACGGCTGCCGGTCACCCTGCCCGTCGACGGTCACGTCGCCGAACGTGTCCAGTCCCAGTTCCACCCTGTCCGTGCTCATGCGTTCCTCCCGGTGTCGCCTCCGACCCTACCGCAAACGCTTGAGCGCTCAACCGTATGCCTCCGGTGTAGCGGGGTTACGCGGAGCGACAGGGGGTACCCGGGGTCACCACCCACAAGGAGGACGCCATGACCATCACGGGCATCATCTCGGCGATCGTCGTCGGACTCGTCATCGGAGCACTCGGGCGGCTCGTGGTGCCCGGCCGTCAGCCCATCCCCATCTGGCTGACGCTGCTCATCGGCATCGTCGCCGCGTTCGTCGGCGGCTTCATCGCCAGTGCACTGGGCTACGGCAACGCCAACGGCGGCTTCCCGTGGATCCTGCTGCTGATCCAGGTCGCGCTCGCCGCGGTCGGCGTCCTCGTCGCGGCGAACGCCTACGGCCGGCGCCGCCGCGGGGTCATGCGCCGCTGACCCTGCCCGACCCTGCCCGACCCCGGCCGACCACTCACCGGCGCGAACCCGCGCCGAACCCGATGCCGACCCCGGCGCCCACCCGGCGCCGGGGTCGGCGTCGGTCGGGGACCGGTCACCCCGCCGGGGTCAGGGCATCCAGGTGGTGAGGTCCCGCCAGGTCAGCCGCGGCCCGCCACGCATCGGGGCCGGTGCGCCGGGTGCGGGGTGGCCGAGGCAGACGACCAGCTCCGGCACCCAGCCCTCGGGCAGCCGCAGGACCACGGCGACGGCCGCGCGGCTGAACGAGGTGACCGGACCGGCACCGAGGCCGATCGCGTGAGCCGCGAGCAGCAGCGTGGCCGCGGCCGTACCGACGTCGACGTGCAGGCCGGGTGCGTCCGGCGGGAACCCGAAGGCCGCGGCGCGCGGTCGGTCGGTGCAGATCGTGATCGCTGCGGCGGGGCGCTGGATCATCCCGGGCGACACCATCCGCAGCACGCGCAGCGTCGCCGGGTCGTCCGTGACGACGAACCGCTGCAGGTGCCGGTTGCCGGCCGTCGGCGCCCAGCGGCCGGCGTCGAGGACGGTCTCCAGGGCCTCGCGGGAGACCGGCTCGTCCGTCATCGCGCGTACCACCCGGCGGCTGCGGATGGCGGCGAGCACGGCCTCGGCCGTCTCCGGGCGCGTGGTGGTCACGGGGTGCCCCGCCCGAAGTGTGCGGTGAGGTGGCCGGCGAGGGCCCGGCACAGCTCGTCGAGCCGGGCGGCGTACTCCTGCCGCCCGTCCCGGGGCACCGCCAGCTCGGGGACCGCGGCCAGGGGTCCGGCGACGAAGTCCGCGGTCGCCGCGGAGGCCCGCGGCGCGATGGCGGCGCCCAGCCGACGAGCGGCCGTGAGCAGCCGCAGCGGACCGTACTCCGCGGCCTCGTCGACCTGCGTGCGGGCGGCCGTGACGAGGTAGGCGAGCAGCTCGAGGGCCGCGTCCTCGTCGAGCACCGCCGGCTTCGGGCCCGGCGTCCCGTCCTCGTCGAGCGCCCGGCGCTCCTCGGGCACGGCGCCGTCCGGCGATCTGCGTTCCATCGCGACCTCCCGGTCCGGGGCTCGCTCGCCGTGCGGCGGGGGTTACCGCGGCGAGGTCCACCCGCCGTGGGCGTCGCCGTCCCGGAGGTCGGACCGGAGTGACCGCATGACGGGCGGGGCTCGCCGGTCGGTCCCGGTCGAACGGGCCGTCGTGCCAGCGGTGGTGGTGGCCGCCCGAGGGGCCGGAGCCGTCGGCATCGGTGGAGGCCGCGGGTGGGTGTGTCGGCTCGCAATGCTCGCGGATTCGCTTGGGGCATGACACACCCGCTCAGGCGCGGGACATCTGCTCGGACCGGGCGGCACACCGGGGAGTGGCTCGCACAGCCGGTCGACGGGGTGTGGTCGGCGCGGGTGGGCGTGTCGGGCCGCAATGCTCGCGGATTCGCTCGGGGGCGCGCCGCACACCTGCTCTGGCGTGGCACATCTGCTCGGACCGGGTGACACATCTGGGGAGTGGCTGACACACCTGGTCGACGGGCTGTGGGCGGCGCGGGTCGGTGTGTCGGGCCCGCAATGCTCGCGAATCCGCTCGGGGCGCGGCCGTCGTCCCGAGGACCGCCATCCCTTCCAGAGAGCGCGGCCGTCATCCGGAAGCGCGCCCTCGTCCAGAGCGCGGCCGTCGTCTCGGTGTTGCGGCCATCGTGGTGCGGACGTCGCGGGGGCGCAGCGGTCGTCGCTCTCGGTCGGCCGACCGGATTACCTCGAGCCAACGACGCCCTCGGCGTTCTCGAGCCGTCCCACCGCTCCCGGACTACCCGGCACACCCCGAAGCGCGCTCCACACCCGGTCGACGGCCTGTGCCACGGTCCTTCCGGCTGTGTCACCCCGTCCGAGCAGGTGTACCGGGCCCCGATGGGTGGTGCCAGCCGGCTCGAGCAGGTGTGCGCCGGGTCGGCGTCCCGGCGGCGGACCACCGGTTCGCTTACATCTCCTGCGGCACCTGGTCACCGGTCGGCGTGGAGCTGGAGAAGCCGGTGCTCGGCGAGGCCGGCCGCACCGCCGGGTTCACCAACGAGCTCGGCGTCGACGGACCGTGCGCTACCTGCGCAACCTCATGGGCTCTGGCTGCTGCAGGAGTCGCTGTGGGCCTGGCGGAACCCGGACCTCGGCCCGCTGCTGGCCGCCGCGGCCGACGTCCCGGCCTTCGCCGCCGTCGTCGACCCGGACGACCCGCGGTTCCTGCCGCCGGGTGACATGCCGGCGCGGATCGCGGAGGTGTGCGCGGAGACCGGGCAGGAGCCGCCGCGGGAACGGCCCGCGGTCGTGCGGTGCATCCTCGACAGCCTCGCCCTGGCCTACCGGCGCACCGTGCGCCGCGCGGCCGAGCTGTCCGGCCCGGAGATCGAGGTCGTGCACCTGGTCGGCGGCGGTGCCCGCAACGAGCTGCTCTGCCGGCTGACCGCGGACGCCTGCGGCCTGCCCGTCCTCGCCGGCCCGGTCGAGGCCGCCGCCCTGGGCAACGCCCTGGTCCAGGCCCGGGCCGCCGGCGTGCTCACCGGCGGCCTGCCCGAGCTGCGTACGGTGCTGCGGTCGACCCAGGAGGTCCGCCGCGACGAGCCCGCGGGCGCGTCGTCGGGCACCGAGGCCGCGCTCACCCGCGCCGCCCGCCGCGCGGGCCTGGATTGCTGAGCGGGCCCCGGCCCCTGCCGACCGCGGTCAGACCGGCTGCGGCCAGCGCGTGTGCTGGGCGTCGATCACGACGCGGTGGGCGTGCACCCATGCCGCGCCGTCCCACTCGGCCCGATCGAGGTGGCCGCGATCGGTCTCGTCGTCGTGGCGGTGCCGGACGATCTCGGTCAGGCCGGTGGGCCAGAGCCGTGCCGCAGCGACCGTGGCGGTCAGGACCAATCCGGCGAGCACCGCCCAGGCGACGGTGAGGCCCGCCAGCGAGCCGGCCCATCCCGTCAACGGGTAGGTGATCAACCAGCAGGCGTGGGACAGCGAGAACTGCGCGGCGAAGACCGCGGGCCGGTCCGACGCCGCGCAGGACGAGCGGACGATCCTCCCGACCGGGACCATGACCAGTCCGCTGCCCAGGCCGATCAGCAACCACACCCCGACCGCGAGGGGCCAGGACGGCCCGTGGGAGAGCGCGACGGCACCGACCACCGCGATCGCGGCGACAGTCGCCCCACTCATCAGGACCGGGCGCTCGGTGGCCCGCCGGAGGAGCACGGGGGCGCCGAGGGCCGCGGCGACCGTGCCGGCACCGGAGACGGCGAGCAGGAGCGGCACCCGCGACTCGGTGGCCCCGAGCAGATCGCGGACGACGTTGACCGTGCTGACGAGCGTGATCGCCCCGGCCCCCGCGACCACCATGTTCAGCGCCAGGACCGCGCGCAGGCGCGGGGTCCCGACGAACACCCGCAGCCCCGCGGAGAGCCGATCGGCGAGACGGGCCCGGGCGCTCCGCTGTGCCGGCGGGATCCTGGCGCCGACGACGAGCAGCGCGGACCCGAGGAAACCGACCGCGGTCCCGAGGAACAACATGCCGAAATCGACGACGAGCAACAGAGCAGCCGCGATCAACGGGCTCACGACGTTCTCCAGGGAAACCGCGACCTGGGACACCGACAGTGCCCGGGTGTAATCATCCTCGTCGGCGACCACGTCGGGCAGGACGGCCTGGAAGGTGGGTGTGAACGTCGCCGACCCGGCCTGCAGGACGACGACGAGGGCGTAGACCTGCCCGACGGCGGTGACCCACGGGAGCGCGACGACGACGGCGAGCCTGACGGCATCGGCCCCGACCATCAGCGCATGCCGCGGAACGCGATCGGCCACGGCCCCGACTAGCGGCGACACGCACACGTAGGCGACCATCTTGATCGCCAGCGCGGTACCGAGGACCTCGCCGGCCCGTGGGCCGGCCAGATAGTAGGCGAGCAGCCCGAGGGCGACCGTCGTGAGTCCGGTGCCGACGAGGGCGATCACCTGCGCGGCGAAGAGCCGTCGGTACGCCTGATTGCGCAACAGTTCGCGCATCGAATACCTGCCGCCCTCCGCAGAATTCTGTGGACAGGGCGAGAATAAGCGCGAGATCGGAATGCGACAACGGAGCTGTTGCAGACGAATGGCAACCAGGATCGCGCGGCAGAAACCGTTTCTGCCTAACCCGCGCGGCGCAGGCCCGTCGGGCAGACCACCGGGATGCCCGCCGGGCCGGTGAGGACCTCGCAGTCCACGCCGTAGAGCCGCCCGACCAGCTCGGCGGTGACGACGGCGGCGGGCTCGCCCTGGGCGACGACCTCGCCGTCGAGCATCGCGACCATGTGGTCGGCGTGGCGGCAGGCGGCGGAGAGGTCGTGCAGCACCATCACGACCGTGCGGCCGCGCCCGGCCAGCCCGTGCAGCATCTCGTGCACCTCGAGCTGGTGGCCGAGGTCGAGGGCGGAGGTGGGCTCGTCGAGCAGCAGCACGCCGGTGTCCTGGGCGACCGTCATCGCGATCCAGGCGCGCTGCCGCTGCCCGCCGGACAGGGTCTCGAGCGGCCGGTCGGCGAGGTCGAGCAGGTCGGCGGCGGCCAGCGCGCCCTCCACCGCGGCCGCGTCGGCCGCGGACCACTGGCGCAGCAGGCCCTGGTGCGGCGCGCGGCCGTAGCGGACGAGGTCGCGCACGGTCAGCCCGTCCGGCGCCGCGGCGGCCTGAGGGAGCAGGCCGAGCCGGCGGGCGACCTCGCGGGTGGGCAGCTCGGCCAGCGCCTCACCGTCGAGCAGGACGGTGCCCGCCCGCGGCGCGAGCACCCGGGCCAGCCCGGCGAGCAGGGTGGACTTGCCGCAGCCGTTGGGCCCGACGATCGCGGTGACCGCGCCGGCCGGGAACTCCAGGTCCAGCCCGCGCACGACCTCGCGGCGCCCGTACCCCAGGCCGAGGCCGGTGGCGCCGAGGGCGCTCCCACGCGTCGCGGGCGGGTCGTCGGTACGCGCGGTCGTCACGGCAGCCTCCGGGTGCGGGTGGTCGGCAGGAGCCACAGCAGGTACGGCCCGCCGACCACGGCGGTGACCAGCCCCGCGGGCAGTTCGATCGGGGCGAACGCGGCCCGCCCGACGAGGTCGGCGAGCAGGGTGAGCACGGCCCCGGCCAGCGCGGAGGACACGACGGGCACCCCGGTGGACCCGGACAGCTTCCGGGCGGCCTCGGGTGCGACCAGAGCGACCGTGCCGAGCGGCCCGGCGACGGCCACGGCGAGCCCGGCGCACACCACCGACGTCACGAGCACGGCGGTGCGGACGGCGCCGACGCGGGTGCCCAGGCCGAGCGCGACGGCGTCGGGGAACCGGAGGAGCGCGAGCGCACGCCCGAGCAGCACGGCCGCGGGCAGGCAGGCGACCAGGCCGAGCTCGAGCAGCGTCACGGCGGTGGGCGTGGCGACCGACAGGCTCCCGACGGTCCACGGGTAGGCCGCCCCGGCGGCGTCGATCGCCGACCGGGAGAGCATCAGGTTGGTCACGGCGCCGAACACCGCGCCGATCCCCAGCCCGACGACGAGGAACCGGTAGCCCTGCCGGCCCGCGCCGCCGCCGAGCGCGAGCGCGAGCACCGCCGCGGTCGCCGCGCCGGTGAGCGCCATGGCCGACGGCAGCGCGGACGTCGCGACCCCGATCACGCTCGCGACGGCGAAGGCGGTGGCGCCGTTGTTCAGGCCGACCGTGTCCGGCGTCGCGAGCCGGTTGCGGGCCAGGGTCTGCATGAGCACGCCGGCCAGGCCGAGCGCGGCACCGACGGCCGCGGCCGCCTCGATCCGGGGCAGCCGCAGCTCGCGGACGAGCAGCACGTCCCGGGCGGGACCGAGGCCGAGCAGCCCGCGCAGCGCCCGCAGCGGGTCGAGCAGCGTGCTGCCGATCCCGAGGCAGACCGCGAGCGTGCCGACGAGCACCACGGCCAGGACGAGCGCGACCAGGGCCGGCCGGCGGTGCACCAGGACGGCCCGGTCGCGAGCCGCCAGGCGCCGGCGGGGGCGGGTGCGCTCACGGCCGATTCCACGGCCGGGTCCACCGCGGGCCTCACAGCCGGGGAAGCCGCGCGGAGCGCACCACCGCGACCAGCACAGGGGCCCCGAGCAGCGCGGTGATCACCCCCAGCGGCATCTCGTAGGGGCGCACGAGCAGCCGGGACAGCACGTCGGCGACCAGCACCACGACCGGGCCGAGCAGCACGCTCACCCCGAGCACCCGGCGCAGCTCCGGCCCGACGAGGGCGCGCGCCGCGAACGGCACCACCAGCCCGACGAAGGCGATCGGGCCGGCGGCGGCGGTCGCCCCGCCCACCAGCAGCGCGACCGCGGCGACGGCGGCGACCCGGGTCCGGGCGGGACGCTGCCCGAGGCCGAGCGCGACGTCGTCGCCCAGGGTGAGGGTGGCCAGCGGCCGGGCGACCAGGGCGGCGAGCAGCAGCCCGGCGAGCATCACGGGCAGCGCGGCCCCGACCGCCGCGAGGTCGCGGCCGGCCACGGAGCCGACGGTCCAGAACCGGACCTCGTCGAGGGTGCGCTGGTCGATCAGCAGCAGCGCGGCGGTGACGGCCCCGAGCAGGCCGCTCACGGCGGCCCCGGCGAGCACGAGGCGGACGGGGTCGTCGCCGGCGCGGCGCAGCCGGGCCGCCGCGACGGCGAGTGCGCAGCCACCGGCCGCGCCGGCCACCGCGACCCACGGCCCGACCGTCGCCGCGGCCGCGCCGGCCGCCACCGCGACCACCACCGCGAAGGACGCCCCGGCGCTGACGCCGAGCAGGCCCGGCTCGGCGAGGGGGTTGCGGGCGACGGCCTGCAGCAGCGAGCCGGCGACGCCGAGGGCCGCCCCGACGGCGACCGCGACCAGCGTGCGCGGCCAGCGCAGCATCCCGACCGTGAAGGTCGCGTCCGGGTCGCCGGCACCGGCGAGGACGGCGAAGGCCCGGGCCGGCGTGACGTCCCCCGCACCGAGCGCGAGGCTCGCGAGCACGGCGAGCGCGAGCAGGACCGCGGCGGGCGCGAGACCGCGGCGGACCAGCGTGGCGGTGTCCACGCCCACACCTCCCGATTCCTTGGTGATCCCTTGACATTGAGGCGAGGCTGACCTTACCTCTGTCCGCAGAGGTTTCTACAGACCTCGCAGGATGAGGAAGGACACGTGATGAGGACTCGCTCCGCTCGCGGCGCCGGCGGCCGGGCCGCGCGCCGGCGCCGTGGCGCCACCGGAGTGCTGCTGGCCGCCGCGGCGCTGCTGCTCGCCGCCTGCAGCTCGGGGGGCCAGGAGGCCCAGGCACCCGCCGCGGACGGCGCGGACGGCGCCACCCGCGCCGTCGCCACCGCGTTCGGCGAGGTGCAGGTCCCGGCCGCGCCGCAGCGCGTCGTCGCGCTGGGCGAGCCGGCGCTGGACACCGCGCTCGCGGTCGGCGTGACCCCGGTCGGGGTCACCGCCAGCCGCGGCGGCACCGCGCCGCCCGCGTACCTGGGTGCGCAGGTTGCGTCGCTGCCGATCGTCGGCACGGTCACCGAGCCGAACGTCGAGGAGGTGCTCGCCGCGCAGCCCGACCTGATCCTCGGGACCACCAGCACCACGCAGGAGCAGTACGACGCGCTGAGCAAGATCGCGCCGACGGTGGCCCCCGCGGCCGCGGAGATGGGGCGCTGGCAGGAGCCCCTGAAGGTCTACGCCCGGGCGCTCGGGAAGGCCGACGAGCTCGGCACCCAGCTCGCCGACCTCGAGCAGCGGGCCGCCGCGCTGCAGCAGCAGGGCACCTTCGCGGTGCTGCGCTGGATGCCGGCCGGCGCGGTCGTGATGAACGCCGGGCTGATGCCGGGCTCGCTGCTGTCGGCCACCGGCGCCGCCCCGGTCCAGCCTGCGACCGCGCTGGGCAAGGCCCCGCACAGCGACCCGCTGTCGCTGGAGAACCTCACCCAGGTCGACGCGGACCGGATCTTCGTGGCGAGCCTGAACGCGGAGGGGCGCACCGCGCTCGAGGCGGCCCGGCAGCAGCCGGCCTTCACCCGGCTCAAGGCGGCCCGCTCCGGGGCCGTGAACAGCGTCGACGGCGCGGTGTGGAGCAGCAGCTCCGGCCCGATCGCCGCCCGCCTCGTGGTGGAGGACATCGAGGAGGCCGTGCGGGGATGATGGCGGGATGATCGAGGACGTCGGGGGCGACGACACCGCCGCGCTCGCGGCGGCCGTCCCCGGCGCGCTCGGTCCCTTCTTCCGCCTGATCCGCGGCGCCGTCCGCGTCGATCTTCCGACGCCCGGGCTGCCGACCGCCGAGGTGGACCTGCTGCGCGTGGTGGAGCGGGATCCCGGCATCACCGTGGCCGCCGCGGCCGAGCGGCTCCGCGTCGCGCCGAACACCGTGAGCACGCGGGTGACCCACCTCGTCCGGGCCGGTCTCCTCGACCGCCGGCCCGGCGTGGCGGACCGGCGGCAGGCGACGCTGTACCTGACCGCGGTGACCGAGGCCCGGTTCGCGGCGTGGGCCGAGCACCGGTCCGCCGTGCTGGACGAGCTGGTCGGCCGGCTGCTCCCGGAGGAGCGCGCCGCGATCACCGCCGCCCTCCCGGCGCTGCGGCACCTGCGCCGGCTGCTCGAGGAGCGGGCCGAGGCCGGCCCCGTCCGGTGAGACCCGCACCTCGATTTGAGGTTCCCCTTACATGCACGTGCGGAACCGTTGGCAGGGCCCTTCCTAGGGTCGACGCCGACCCCGCCGGGTGAGGCCGGCACCCCTTCACGACACTGGACGACGATGCAGCGGACCCTGTTCCTCTCCCGGGAGACCCGCCCCGCGGGTCGGCCCCGGCGCCGGCGGCCGGCCCCGGGCCGCCCCCGGTTCCTCGCAGTGCTCGGCGCCGTCGTCGCCGGCGCGGCCCTCCTCACCGCCGCGCTCCTCCTGCTGCTCGGCGGCGCGGGGAGCACGGGCGGCGCGACCGGCACCGGCACCGCGACGGGCGGATCCACCACGAGCGCGCGCGACGTCGACCAGGTCGTCGGGCAGCTGGTCAGCGTGTTCGAGAACGGCACGCCCGAGATCCAGTACGCCTACGTCGAGGACCTCGACGACGGCCGCGGCTACACCGCGGGCCGGGCGGGCTTCTGCACCGCGTGCGGTGACCTGCTCACCGTGGTCGACCGCTACACCGCGCAGGTCCCGGACAACGCCCTCGCCGGCTACGTCCCCACCCTGACCGGCCTGGCCGCGTCGTTCGGCGACTCCACCGCGGACCTCGACGGCTTCGAGGAGGCCTGGCGCAGCGCGGCCGACGACCCGGTGTTCCGGCAGGTGCAGGACCAGGTCACGGACGAGCTCTACGTCGCGCCCGCCCGGGAGCTCGCCGAGGCCAACGGCGTGCGGTCGGCGCTCGGCCTCGCCGCCCTCGTCGACACCGCCGTGCAGCACGGCACCCAGGACGGGCCCGACGGGCTCCCCGACCTGGTGCGGCGCACGAACGCCGACATGGGCGGCTCCCCGGCGGACGACGTCGACGAGACCGAGTGGCTGCGGGACTTCCTGGACATCCGCCGCACCGTCCTGGAGAACCCGAGCTCGTCCGCGACCAGCGAGGTCTGGAGCGAGTCCGTCGGCCGGGTCGACGCGCTCGACGCCCTGCTCGCCGCCGGCAACCTCGACCTCGCGACCCCCTTCACCGTCGACCCGTGGGGCGACCCGCAGACGATCGGCTGACGCCGCTCAGCGCCGGGTGCCCAGCGCGTCCCGCACCCCGTCCGGCCCGGCCCGCTCGGGGGGTCGGGCGGCCGGTTCGTGCCCGGCGGCACCGTCCGCGGCGGGCTCGGGTGCGGTGGGCTCGGGTGCGGCGGGCTCGGGCGCGGCGGGCCCGGCCGGGGTCGATGCACCCTCCTCGGGCCACGCCGCCGGTACGAACAGCGTGAACACCGGCGGCGCCGAGCGGCCGAGCACCAGCCGTCCGCCCTCCGCCTCGGCGAGCCGGCGGGCCAGCGGCAGCCCGATCCCGTGCACCCCGCCGCCCGCCGACCGCCGCTCGGGCGGGGCGGCGAACGGGTCCGGACCGGGCCCCGCGCCCTCGTCGGTGACGTCCACGGCCAGCGCCTCGCCCGACTCGCGCACCACGATCCGCACCGTGCCCGCCCCGTGCACCTCGGCGTTGTCCAGCAGCACGCCGAGGACCTGGCGGATCGCCGCCGCCGACGCGGCCGCGGGCGGGAGCTGCGGCGCGACGTCGAGGACCAGCCCGCGTCCCGCCGCCGCCAGCCGCTCGGCCCGCGCCGGCCCGAGCTCCCGGACGAGCGCGCCCACGTCCGTCGGATCCCCGCGGCCCGTGCGTTCGCGGGCGAGCTGGAGCAGCTCGTCGATGGTGCGCTCGAGGCGGTCGGCCTCGGCGATCCCCGCGACCAGGGCCGCCCTCAGGTCGGCGTCGGGCCGGTCCAGCGCCGCTTCCAGCCGCAGCCGTAGCCCGGTGAGCGGGGTGCGGAGCTGGTGCGAGGCGTCCTGGGAGAAGGCGCGCTCGCGGGCCAGCAGCGCGTCGAGCCGCTCCGCGGTGCTGTCCAGCGCCCCGCCGACCTGGTCGATCTCGGCGACGCCGGCGCGGCCCGTGCGCACGCTGAAGTCGCCGTCGCCGAGCCGGCGCGCGGCCCCGGCGAGGTCCTCCAGGGGGGTGGCGAGCCTGCGGGCCTGGCGGCGGGCCGACAGCCACACCGTGACCAGCACCGCGCCGGCCAGCCCCGCCATCCCGAGCCAGACGGGGACGAGGCCGGCGTAGACCGCCGACACCGGCATCGCGGCCCGGACGGCCCCGTCCGGCTCGTGCCGCCCGTCGACCGGCACCGTCACGACGAGGTTCCCGTCGACCGTCGCGTGCGAGCCGCGGCCGTCGAGCGCCCGGTCGACCTCGTCGCTGGAGGGATCGGGGCCGTCGCCGAGGAGGAGGTCGCCGTCGCCGTCGTAGACCCCGAGGACGACGTCGGCCGGGAGGTCCGGCAGCACGGTCGGGGAGTCACCGCGGGCCAGCTCGCCCTGCACCGACCGCGCGGTGATGCTGGCGGTCCGCTGCAGCACCGACTCCTGCTCCTCCAGGGTGTACTGCACGAGCCCGACGGCCAGCGGGATGCCGAAGAGCGCCACGGCGATCGCGGCGGTGGCGACGGTCAGGACGACCAGGCGGCGGCGCACCGGCTCGGGCTTCGGCATCGGCTCAGCCCTCCGGGGCGGCGCGGTCGGGGTGCTCCAGGCGGTAGCCGTGCCCGCGCAGTGTGGTGATCCGCGGGACCCGGGCCCCGTCGCAGGAGGCGATGCGGCGGCGCAGCGACGCCACGTGCACGTCCAGGGTGCGGGTGGGCCCGTGCCAGTGCTCGTCCCAGACGTCCGCCATCAGCGTCTCCCGGCTGACGGCGGTGTCGGGCTCCCGGGCGAGCCGGGCCAGCAGGTCGAACTCCTTGCTGCGCAACGCCAGCTCCCGCCCCCGCACGAGCACCCGCCGGCCTCCGACGTCGAGGCTCAGGTCGCCCAGCTGCACCACCGACGGCGCCGCCGGCGGCCCGGCCCGGCGCAGGTGGGCGCGGATGCGGGCGAGCAGCTCGTGCAGCCGGACCGGCTTGGTGAGGTAGTCGTCCGCCCCGGCGTCGAGACCCACCACGACGTCCATCTCCGCCCGGCGCGCCGTCAGCATCACGATCACCGCGGCGGGCAGCCGCTGCCGGAGCCGGCGGCAGACCTCCACCCCGTCCAGGTCGGGCAGGCCGAGGTCCAGCAGCACGAGGTCGACGCCGGGACCGCGGGCGGCGTCGACGGCCGCGACCGCCGCCCCTCCCGTCCGGGCCAGCTCCACCTCGTAGCCGTGGGACCGCAGGCTGGAGGCCACGACGTCACCGATCGTGTCGTCGTCCTCCACCACGAGCACCGAGGGCACGGCCCGATGCTAACGACGCCCGTCCCGTCCGGGGGTGCCCCGGCTGCGGTGGCGCAGGGCCGGCGCCGGGAGCCGGCGGGGGCCGGGATCCCCGACGACGCCGCCACACCGCCCGCGTGATCTCCTGGACCCTCCGCGATCGAGGAGGGCACGTGTCGGAACTGGCGGTCGGGGCCTGGCTGGGCACCACGTGGTCGGCCGAGGACATCGTGGCGGTGGCGCGGGAGGTGGAGGCCGCCGGCTACGACGGCATCTGGGTCGCCGACCACTTCATGGGCAACACGGGCACCGAGGAGCGGTCGGACACGCCGCTGCGCGAGTGCTTCGGCGTGCTCGCCGGCCTGGCCACGGCGGTGCCCCGGGTCCGGCTGGGCAGCCTCGTCGCGTCCATGACCTACCGGCATCCGGCGGTGCTCGCCAACACCGCCGCCACGATCGACGACCTCGGCGGCGGGCGGCTGGTGCTGGGCGTGGGCGCGGGGTGGCAGCTCAACGAGCACGCCGCGTACGGCATCGCGCTGGGCCCGGTCCGCGAGCGGATCGACCGGCTCGAGGAGGGCCTGGCCGTGCTCGACGGCCTGCTCCGGACCCCGCGGACGACCGTCGCCGGCACGCACTACACCGTCACCGACGCCCCGGCCGTCACCTCGGGACGGCGGATCCCGATCATGCTGGGCGCGTCGGGGGAGCAGCGGATGCTCGGCGTCGTGGCCCGGTGGGCGGACGAGTGGAACTGCTGGTCCACCCCGGAGGTGTTCGCGCACAAGTCCGCGGTGCTGGACGAGCACTGCGCGCGGATCGGCCGCGACCCGCGCACGATCCGACGCTCCACCCAGGCGATCCTGCGCATCGGCGGCTCCGAGGCGGACGCGCCCGCGGGCGTGGTGGCGGGGTCGGTGGACCGGATCGTCGACGTGATCGGGCGCTGGCGCGAGGCCGGCCTCGACGAGCTGATCGTGCCGGCCATCCGCGGGGACGCCGACCAGGGCCGCGAGCTGTTCGGCCGCTTCCACACGGAGATCCGGCCGCAGCTCGACTAGCTCATCCCGTCCCGATCGCGGCGAGGCACTCGCCCAGGCCGTTGCAGACCCGGACGGCGGGTTCGAGGGACACGTCGTCCCAGGCGGGGCCCGCGGCGACGACCGCCCCCGGGTCGGGGAGGACGCGGACGGCTCCCCCCGGGTCGTCGAGCCGCATCTGTGCGTAGAGCACGATCCGGCCCGAGGTCGGCAGGCCGGCGGCGGCCAGCACCGTCGCCGCCGGGGTCCGGGCGCCGAGCATGGTCGTGCGCACCGCGCGCTCGGCCAGCGCGGCCGCGAGCACCGTCAACGGCAGCTCGTGCTGCTCGGCGGGGGCGCAGGCCAGCACCACCGCGGGCCGGTCCGCCGGTTCGCGGCCCACCCGGGCGCCCAGCGCCCCGGTCACGACGTGCGAGAGCAGGTGCTCGGCGCCGACCAGGCGGGCGGGCGGCAGCGGCAGGCGCTCCAGCGTGACGAAGGCCGGGCGGACGAGGGACTCCCAGACGCGGACCACCCCCTCGGCGGCGAGGGCCGCGCCGACGAGCTGGCGGACGGCGTGGCCGTCGAGCTCGACGCAGGCTCCGACCAGCCGACGGGCCGCGGGCTCGTCCGGCTCGGGCGTGGTGAGCGGGTGCGGCGGCCCGAGCACGGCCCGCACGGCCGCCGCCGTCGACGCCCCCGCCTGGACCAGGTCGTGCACGGTCCGCAGCCGGACCAGGTCGTCGAAGGTGTACCGGCGATGGCCGCCGGGCGTCACCGCGCTGGCGCCGACGCCGTAGCGTCGCTGCCAGGCCCGCAGGGTCTCGACCGAGACCCCGACGTAGTCGGCCGCGGCCCCGATCGACACTCCGGTGGGTCCGGGACCCGGCAGTTCCGTACACTCATCCGTCACCCGAGCCACCCCCTCGCGGCAAGGTGTCGTCCGCGCCGTCGAGGCCGGGACCTCCGGTCCGAACCTGAACGGCGTGGCCAGCAAATCTACTAGGCCGTGGACAGGTCCGCCCACCGCTGACTACCACTGACACCAGCCGGTCCGGTTTCACCGGATTTCGGCGAGAGCCACGGCATCGTCGCTGGGGAGCCGACGATGCCCGCCCCGCGTGCTGGGCCCGGCGGGAGGGGCACCCGGGCCCAGCACGCAGTAACCGGTGGTTCTCTCAGCGCAGCGACAGGAACCGCGTCGTCTCTCAGCGCCGCTACAGCATCGGCGGCCCACACTCCTCGGCATCGGAGCCCGCCGTCGGCGGGACCGTCGGGACTCCGGACGACGAGGGGGCACGGGTGCGGTTCGCGGATCTGCAGCAGGGCGCCGGGGCGTTCCTGTCGTTGTGCTGGCTCGTCACGGCCGTGGCCCTCTGCGCCTACCGGGTCGGGTTGCGCGCCACGACGACCGGAGGCTCGCCGCTGGGGGTGCCGGCGCCCGGCACCCTGGTCGCGCCGGCCCGCCGGGTGTTGCGTCGGCCCGCGGTCTGGGGGACCGGCACCGCGTCCGTGCTGTTCACCGCGCACGCGACGGTGGTCGACGCCGTCGAGGACCACGGCGGGCTCGCCTCCGCGGACCGGCCCCTGCTGGGCTGGCTCGTCGCCCACCGGGTCCCGGACTGGACCGCGGTGATGGAGGCCGCCAGCCGCTACGGCGGCACCCTCGGCACGCTCGTGCTGGCTCTCGTCACGGTCGCGCTGCTGGTGTGGCGGCGGCACTGGTGGGAGGCCGCGACCGTCACGGTCGCGACCGCAGGGGTCGCGGTCCTCGTGCCCGCCTTCAAGGACCTCTACGCCCGGACCCGCCCACCCGTCGCCACGCAGCTCGTGCCCCAGTTCGACCCGTCGCTGCCCTCCGGGCACGCGCTGGGGTCGATCGTGATCGTCGGGGTGGTGGCGGTGGTCGCCGCCCGGCTCGTGCGGTCGGTCGCCGTGCGCGTGGCCGCCCTGGGCACCGCCGCGGGCACGGTCGTCCTCATCGGGATCTCCCGGCTCTACCTGGGCGTGCACTGGTTCACGGACGTGCTGGCGGGATGGTTCCTCGGCGGCGCGTGGCTGGCGGTCTGCCTGGCCGCGTTGCAGGCGCTCACCGCCGGTCGCGCCCCGGTCCGGCGGGACGGGACGCCCGCGCTCCTCTGATCGATCCGGGCCTTGTGCTCCAGGTCACACGCGGCCAGTATCGGTTCCGAAGGCGTCCAGCACCGTCGCCGCCCCGGGAGCCCGCATGGCCGTGCTCGAACCCCGCAACTTCCTGCAGCCCTGCCTGCTCCTGCTCCTGCGCGAGCAGGCCGACCACGGCTACGAGCTGGTCTCCCGGCTCGGCCCCCTGCACGACGGGGAGGGGGACTCCGGGGGCGTCTACCGCGCGCTCCGCGGCCTGGAGCGGCGCGGCCTCGTCCGCTCGCAGTGGTCCATCCCGAAGGCCGGGCCCGCCCGCCGCACCTACCACCTGACCATGGAGGGCGAGGCCTTCCTCGACCTGCAGGCCGCCGAGCTGCGGCAGGTCGACGACGCCCTCCACCTCTTCCTGGACCGCTACGAGCGCTCGACGGTCGTTCCGCCCGGTGCGGAGGAGGTGCCGGACGGCGGGTTCGGACCCGGCCGCGACCACGCCCGGCCGGGGGCCCGCTGACCGCACGCCCGGGCCCGCGGCCGTCCGTCGCTCGTGGGCGCCCGCAGGGGAATGAAGATCGACTTGCGGGGTCCGCGCCCGGCCTCGACGCTTCGACCGTCGAGACGATCGGGAGGCGGTGGCGCGGGTGGCGCGGATACTGAAGGACCTCGGCCGGCCGCGGCCGGCACCCGGCGGGACGCTGCGCCGGGCACTGGTGCTGCTGCCGTTGATCGGCTCGCTGGTGCGCAGGGCGCCCCGCGCCTGACCCTTCCGCACCGGGTGCCGGGGCTGCTTCACTCGGCCCATGTCGACCGGCCCGCGGTTGCGCCTCGCCGAGGAACGCCACGGGTCGCTCCCGGTGCTGCTGCTCGTCCTCACCCTGGTCACCGGGGTGATCGACGCCATCAGCATCCTCACCTTCGGCCGGGTCTTCGTGGCCAACATGACCGGCAACGTCGTCGTCACCGGCTTCGCGATCGCCGGCGTCCCGGAGTTCTCGCTGCGCACCTCCCTGGCGGTGCTGGCGGCCTTCCTGGTGGGCGCCACGGCCGAGGGGTTCCTCATCGACCGGATCGACGGCCGGGGAGGGCTGCTCCGCGCGGCGGTGCTGATCGAGTGGGTGCTCCTGGCCGTGTGCTTCGTCCTGGTGCTCGTGCACCCGCCGGTGGTCGACTCGGCGTCCACCCTGGCGGCCGCCGTGATCGCGGCCGTCGCGATGGGCATCCAGAACGCCGTGGCCCGCCGCATCGGGGTGCCCGACCTCAACACCAGCGTGATCTCGATGTCCATGACCGGGCTCGTCGCGGACCGCACGCACTCGACCCGGGAGGCCGCCCTGCGCCGGGCGTTGGCGGTGCTCAGCCTGCTCGTGGGCGCGTTCGTGGGTGCGGTGCTCGTCCGGACCCTGGGCGCTGCCGCGGCGTTCGGGCTGATCCTCGCGCTGTTGGCGGCGGTGGGCCTCACGGCCCATACGCTGCTGCGGCGGGGTCCGGACTGGGAGGGCTGACGGGACCTTCGGCTCTGCCCGGGCGTCGGGTCGGGACCGCAACGTGAGGGGGTCGTTCCCCGATCGAGGAGCCCGCGTGCGCCTGCACCTCCGCGCGGCCGCGCGCCGTGTCCCGCCCCTGCGCACCGCAACCCGGCTCGACGCGGCCGTCGCGGCGCCGGCGCTGCCCTGGGACCCGGCGGAACGCCCGGTCGTGACCGAGGAGGAACTGGCCGCCCTGCCGGTGCCTGCACAGCGGCACCTGCGCGCGATGCGCGTGGTGGGGCGGCCGCGGCCGCGAGCGTTCCGCGTGCGACTGCGCGGCCGGTTCCGCCTGCGGCGCACCGGCAACTGGCTGCCGTGCGAGGCGTGGCAGTACACCCTGGCCGACCCCGTCACCCGAGTGTTCGCAATGCAGCTGCGGGTCGGCGGCGTGATCCCGATGCTCGGCACCGACACGTACGCGGCCGGGCGCGGCCGGATGCGGGGCACGCTGCTCGGCCTGGTCCCGGTCGTCGACGGGCGGGGACCGGAGTTCGACCTCGGCGAGCTCGCCACCTGGGTCGACGACGCCTGCCTGCTCGCCCCGGCCATGCTCCTGACCCCGGCCGCGACCTGGCGGCCGGTCGACGACTCGTCGTTCGACGTCGTGGTCACGGACTCGGGCCTCGCCGTCACCGTGCGCCTCACGGTCGACGCGCGAGGACTGCCCACGGACGTCTCCACCACGGACCGCTTCTGCGCCCTGCCCTCGGGACCGGTCCGCGCCCGCTGACCACGCCGGTCGACGGCTGGCAGGAGGTCGGCGGGCGGATGCTGCCCACCCGGGCGAGGGCGGTGTGGCACCTCGACGACGGCGACCACTGCTACGTCGACGGGCGCTTCGAGCCGGACAGCCTCCGGTTCGACGTGCCGCCGCGCTAGACGATTCCCAACGCGGCCAGGCCGAGCACGACGAGGCCGCCGACCTTGAGGATCTCCAGCGCGACGTAGGCGAGGTGCGCCCGGGAGCCGGTGTGCGGGTCGCCGGCGAGGACGCGACGGGTGCGCGCGGCCAGGGCGGGCCGGACAGCCCCGAGCTGCACGAGCAGGAGGAGGGCGACCGCGGACGCCGCCCACCCGACCGGCGACGGCCGTGGCCCGGCGTACAGCGCGATCCCGACGCCGAGGAGCAGCGCGACCTCGACGGCGTTCAGCGCGCGGAACACCAGCCGCCCGATGCCCAGGCCGAGCGGCACCGTGATGCCGGGGGCGCGGAACTTCAGCGGCGCCTCCAGGAACGACAACGCCAGCACCATGCCCAGCCACACGAAGGCGATCGCGCCGACCGCGAGGTTCACGGCCCCTCCTTCCTTCATCGGTCAGGGTGTGCACATCCTGCACCGGGTGGGGGAGGGGAGCTGGGTGGGAGGGCGGTCCGGTCGCTGGTGTCCTCGGCTCATGCGACGCCGAAGCCGGGTTGTCGGACGTGTGCAAGGGGTGTCGGCGCGGGCACTCGTTCGAATCGGAGGAGCGACGGGGTAGGCCGGTGCAGCCCCGTTGCTCGGGCGGCAGGAGTAGTCGGTCGATGTGGCACTCCGATCTGCCTGTGGCGGCTGCCGAGGATCCATTCTGGAGGGTCCTCTGCGGACTTGATCCATGCCGTACGAAGCGCTAGACTCGAACATGTGTTCGAGTCTGGGGTGCCCGAGGGCTATGTCCCGGCCTTCGTGCGGGCGTGGGCCCAGGAAGCACCCGGTGTGCTGACGCCGAACCCGGCTCTGTTGTGGGGCGCCTACACCGACCCGGACCCGGTGCGCGAGCTCGCCGATACCGAGCCCTCGGCCGATCTGGCCATCGCTCTCGACAACCTGTGCGCTGCCCTCCGGGTGAAGCGCGAGTCCGGCGCGACGCTGACGGCGTCCCGGGCGGTGGTCGACGACGCCGCCCTGGTCGACGCGGTGATCGGGGCCGAGCACCTGCAGCGGTGGGCCGGGGCGCTGCGCGCCGAGTTGATCGCCGAACTGGACCGGCGCCGACCCGGGGACGAACCCAGCTACGTCTCCGGCGACGGCCCGCACCTGGGCTCACGGTGGGCCCCCGACGAACTCGGGCTCGCCCTGGATGCGACCCGGCTGACCGCGAAGACGCTGCTCGCCCGGTCCGAACGGCTCACCCGGCTGTTCCCCGCCACGCTGACCGCCTGGCGGGAAGGCCGTCTCGACGAGGCCCGGGTGCTGGACCTGCTCGACATCACCGCCGTGCTGCCCGACGACCTGGCCGTGATCGTCGAGGCACGGGCGCTGGAACGGGCCGCGGGCAAGACCCGCCCGCAGTGGCGGGCGGCGATGCGGCGGATCATCGCCCGGCTCGACCCCGACGGCGAACACCGCCGCCACACCGCCGCCCGCACCACCCGCGAGGTCACCTACCGCGCCCTGCCGGACGGAATGGGCTCGATCTGGGCCCGGCTGTCGGCGACCGACACCGAGGCGGTCTGGCAGACGCTGTGCCGCCTGGCCAAGGGCCTGGGCCCCGACGACCCGCGCACCATGGACCAGCGTCGCGCCGACCTGCTGGTCGACCTGTGCACCGGCCGGCTCACCCTCACCGACACCACCCAGGTCACAGCCCAGGTCGCCGGAGCCCTCGCGCGCCTCGGCGACACCGACACCGGCAACACCGAGGGCCCCGACCACGACGCCGTCGACCGCGACGCCGTCGACATCGCCGCCGATCACGGCACCGACCGCGAGGCCGCCGATGACGAGGTCGGCGGCGACGGCGCCCACGGAAACGCCGAGGCCGAGGGCGCCGGCACCGGTCCCGCCGACACCGGCTCCTCCGGCACCGGTGACACGGACGACGGGCCACCACGGACGCGGCGACGAGCAGAGCCGAGCGGTGAGGCGCTCGGCGAGGCGGTGCTGGCCTGGAGCGAGGCTCGACTCGCCGCCGCGGTCCGAGCCGTGCTCGAACACCGCCCCCAGCCTCGAACGGTCAGCGGCGGCGGAAAGCCGCTGGTGCACGTCGTGGTCGGCTACGACACCCTCTCCGGCGCCTTCGACGCACCGGCCGAACTCGTCGGCTACGGACCCATCCCCGCCGCCCTGGCCCGCGAAGCCGCGGCCCACGGGGTGTGGAAACGCCTGGTCAGCGACCCCCTCTCCGGAGCGTTGCTCGACCACGGCCGCACGGTCTACCGCCCACCCGCCGCGCTGCGCGACTTCGTCGTCGCCCGCGACCAGACCTGCCGGTTCCCCACCTGCAACCGCCGGGCGATCGACTGCGACCTCGACCACCACCAGCGTGCCGCCGACTGCGGTCCCACGTGCGAAGCCAACCTGCACGGGCTGTGCAAGCACCACCACACCCTCAAGGAGCAGGAGGACTGGCAGGTCCTCGCGCGCCCGGACGGCTCGCTCGTGTGGATCACACCCACCGGGCACCGGTACACCAGCCACCCCTACGACTACCGGCCCTTCACCGACGGCCTCGACGGCGACGGCACCGATCTGGCCGCGTGCGCCCAGGAACCGGGGCCGGGAACGGCGGTGGTGCCGGACCCGGAGGCCGCCGCCGTATTCGCCGCCCACGCCCGACAGGACACCGAGGCCGCCGCAGCCAGCGCCACACCGACCGTTCCGCCGGGCGGCTGGAGCCTCGCGGGCATGCGCGGCGAAGTCGTCCCCGCCGACCTCGACGAGCCGCCCCCGTTCTGACCTGGAGGGCCCCATGCGGCCCTTGAGCAGGAACTGCAGCAGCAGGAGTCCGGAAACCGGGTCATAGGATCGGCGCCGTCGCCGTGGGCCGCCGCTCGCACGAGCTGCTGTGGCCTCGGCCTGCGGCTGAGGGGAGAGGCTGATGGGCTCGTTCGATGTGCCGCTCGAGGACGAACGCACCCAGATCGAGGCGTTCGTCGAGGAGTACCGCAGCGCCCTCGAGGCGACGCTCGACGGCCTCACCGAGGAGCAGGCCCGCCGCCGGCTCGTCCCGTCGGCGACGACGGTGCTCGGGCTGCTCAAGCACGTCACGTGGATGCAGCGGGTGTGGTTCGAGGAGTGCGTCGGCGGTACGTCCCGTCGAGAGCTCGGCCTGGTGCAGAGCCCGGACGAGTCCTTCCGGCTCGCCGACGACGACACCATCGCCTCCGTCACGGCGGCCTACCGGAAGGCCTGCGCGACGGCCCGCGCGGCGGTCGCCGGCCTGCCGCTGGACGCCGTCGTGACCGGCCACCGGGCCGGGCCGCGCACACTGCGCTGGGTGTACCTGCAGGTCCTGCGCGAGCTGGCCCACCACTGCGGGCACGCCGACATCCTGCGCGAACAGGTGCTCGCCGGCTGACCTGTCCGCAGAGGACCCCTGACACACCGCGGCCGTGCCGACGCACGAGCGTCGGCACGGCCGCGTGGAGAACTCCGATCCTCCCTCGACGGTCGGGGCCGCCGGCGGGAGGCGTCGCGGGGGAGAGCCGCGACGGGATCACGCTCCTCAGAAATAGTGCCTGCGCCCGCCGACCGCCCGGCCGGCCGAGCCGAGGATCGCCAGGACGGCGCCGACGACCAGCAGGATGATGCCGAGGATCCACAGCAGCGAGATCTTCAGCAGGAATCCCAGCACCAGCAGGATCAGGCCGAGAATGATCATTGTTCCGTTTCCTCCACAGTGTCACGCCCCCTTCGGGCAGAGTCTCCAGAGGACGGAATCCCCAAGCGTCGACTCACGTTTCGATGCGAAACCGTGATGCCGAACCGGGGCCCGCCGGAGCGTTCACCCCCGCGGCGGGCGGCGCTCCGCGGCCGTCGACCCGGAGGGGTCGCTTTTGACCGGCGAACCGGTGTCGCCGGCGACGGCGCGGCGGACCCGGGCGAGGTTGTCGCAGAGGGCGTGCAGCCAGCCCCACCCGTCGAGCAGCCGGGGGTCGCCCTCGCCGGGGATCGGCGGGAACCGGCTCCGGCACTCCTCGGCGAGGCCCTCCGGCACCCGTCCCGCACCGATCGCGTCGGCGGTGCGCCGGTACGCCCGGGCGACGTCGGCGGTGGCCTCGCGCAGCGCGTCCGCGTCGGGCGCGGCGTGCCCTACGCGCACGCTGAGCAGCGCGGGATGGCGCTCGCGGAGGGCACCGCTGTAGGCGTCGAGCCGGTGGACCACGAGGACGACGGTCAGCCAGTCCGGGCCCGCGGCCCCGCGCGGCATCGGCTCGGTGCGGTACTGCACGTAGGCGTGCTCGAGCAGGGTGGCGGCGGCGTGCAGCCGGGCGGGCTCGTCGGCGTGCGGCACCGGGGACCGGGCCAGCTCCGCGGCGACGACCTCGGCGTCGTCGGCCACCGCCCGCAGGGCCTCGGCGGCGACCCGCCCCACCTCCCCGCCGCCACCCCGGGGCCACACGGCCGCGCCGATCACGGCCCCGATCAGCCCGCCCACCAGGACGTCGACCAGCCGGACCTCGGCGAGCTGCCAGGTCGGCGGGGCGAGCTGCGCGAACAGCGCCGCGACCAGCACGGTGAACCCCGCCTGCGCGGCAGCGACGCCCAGGAGCGGGCCCGCCGCGAACGTCACGAGCATGACGACGGGCAGCAGCCACGCGTAGACGGTCCGGTCGTCGCCGACCAGGACCAGCATTCCGGCGGCCAGGACCGCGCCGACGAGCGTGCCCGCGAAGGCCCGGATCAGCACCGGCCGGTCGGCCGACGCCGAGGTGCGCATGAGGCTGAGCGTCGCGAGCAGCACCCAGAACCCGTGCGCGAGGTCGAACACCCCGGCGACCACCCGCGCGACGGCCAGGCCGAGCGCGAGGCGGACGGCGTTCTGCAGGTAGACCGAGCGCGGGGTGAGGTGCGACCGCAGCCGCCGCCCCCACAGCTCGGCCGGCCCGGCGTGGAGGAACCAGAGCATCGGCGGGGCGTCCGCGGGCGCCGGGCGCGGCGCACCGGACCAGCCCGAGATCGCGAGGGCGGCGAGCCGGGTCTCCTCGGCGAGGGCGACGGCGGCGAGCCCGGCCCGCAGGGTCACCGCAGGCCCGGGGGTGCGGGCGGCGTCGTGGGCGCCGAGCGCGGCGTCGAGTGCGGCCGTGTCGACGGGCAGGGCCTCCCGCCCGGCCCGCAGGGTGCGGGCGAGTCCGCGGAGCACCCGCGCGGTCTCGGCGACGAGGTCGGCGGTCCGCGGGTGCGCCGTCGCGCCCGGGCCGGTGAGCAGGTCCGCCAGCGCCACCGACCGGTCCGCCGCGGCCCGCACGGCCGCGGCGGTGGTGAGCAGGCTGCGGTCCCGCCGTCCCGGGCCGAGCGGCCGTTCGGCGCGGGCGAGGCGGGTGATCCGCAGGTCCTCCGAGGACTGCAGCACCTCGCGTTGGTGGGCGAGCTCCGGCGCGGCCGCGCCGGGGACGCGGAGGGACTCGGCCAGCGCTGCCGCGAACCCCGCGACCTTGTCCGCGAGCACGGCCATCCGGTCGGGCACGGGCGTCGGGACCGGCGGGGGCAGGAGCCAGCGGTCGGCGGCGATCAGCAGCGCGGCACCGAGGACGAGGCCGAGCAGCCGCTGGTCGAGGGTGTCCGGCTGGAAGGGCGGGAAGCAGGGGAGCACGTAGAGCAGCTGCAGCCCGTTGGCCACGCCCACCACGCGCGGCCCGCCGGTCCCGGCGTAGGCGACCACGAACCCGACGACGAGCATGCCGGCCGCCGCGGCCCAGGTCCCGACGGCGAGCAGGGTGCCCAGGCCGACCAGCACGACCCCTGCGGCGGTCGCGGCCAGGAAGGTGCGCAGCCGCCGGTCCGGCGGGCCGGTGACCTCCGACAGCGCACCCAGCGCGATGACCGTGAACAGCGCGTAGACCGCGATCACCGAGTCGCCGAGGCCGTAGAGGCAGCCGTAGAAGCCGGCGAGCGCGGCCACCGAGATCCGGATCGCGCGGCGCAGGACCGGCGCGGCCGGCGACCTCACCGGGCGAGGGCTCCCTCCGGCACGGCCCGCGACGCCGGGGTGGACGCGGCGGCGGGCGCCGCCGGCGGCAGGGGGACCCAGCCGTCGGGCCCCGGCACCCGCTCGGCGGCCTCCGGCCCCCACGAGCCCCGCGGGTACGGCGCCGGCGCCGTCGCCGGGTCGAGGATCGGCTCGACGATCCGCCAGGCCTGCTCGATCGTGTCCATCCGGGCGAAGTGGGCCGGGTCGCCCGCGAGCGCGTCGCCGAAGATCCGCTCGTACGGGGCGTGGACGGGCCCCAGCACCTCCCGGAAGTCGACGGCGAGCGGGATCTCGGTCGGCACGTCCCCGCGGCCCGGTTGCTTGGCCAGCAGCGAGATCGTGATGCCGGCGCGGGGCTGCAGGCGCAGCCGGACCCGGTCCGGCGGCATCGTGCCGGTGCCGCCGGAGAACAGGGCGCGCGGCGGCGGGCGCAGCACGGCGACGATGTCCAGCAGGGTCTCCGGGAGGGCCTTGCCGGCGCGGAGGTGCACGGGCACGCCGGCCCACCGCCAGTCGTCGACGTGGAAGGTCGCCGCGACCAAGGTCTCCGTGGTGGAGTCCGCTGCGACGCCCGGGGTGTCGAGGTACCCGTCGTACCGCCCGCGGACCACCTCCGCGGGGTCGAGCCGGCGCACGGCCCGCAGCAGCCGTGCCTTGGCGTCCCGCTGGTCGTCGGCGGCGTCGGAGAGCGGGGCGTCCATCAGCAGGTAGGCCATGACCTGCAGCAGGTGGTTCTGCACGACGTCCCGGACGGTGCCCACGGCGTCGTAGAACGAGCCGCGGTCGGCGACGTCGAAGTCCTCGGCCATGGTGATCTCGAACCGGTCGATCCACTGCCGGTTCCACAGCGGCTCCAGCAGCGTGTTCGCGAACCGCAGCACCAGGAGGTCCTCCACCGGCTCCTTGCCGAGGAAGTGGTCCACCCGGAAGATCCGGTCCTCCGGGTAGTGCTTCGCGAGCAGGGCCTGCAGCGCGCGGGCCGAGGCGAGGTCGCGGCCGAAGGGCTTCTCGACGACGAGCCGGGACCGGGTGTGCAGGCCGACCCCGGCGAGCCCGTCGGCGACCGTGCCGAACAACGACGGCGGGACGGCGAGGTAGTGCACCGCGAACGCCGTGGGCCCGGCCTGCGCGGTGATCGCGTCGGCGAGCCGGGTGAACACGGCCGGATCGGTGTAGTTGCCCGCCACCAGGTGCGTCGAGCGCTGCAGCCGGTCGAGGGCGGCCTCGTCGACCTGGCCCTCGACCGCCCGGACGCAGTCGGCCATGTGGGCGCGCAGCCGGTCGTCGTCCCAGTCCGTGAGCGCGACGCCGAGGACCGGCACGGTCAGCTCGCCGCGGGTCGTGAGCCGGTAGAGCGCCGGGATGATCATCTTCTTGGCGAGGTCGCCCGTGATGCCGAACAGCACGAGGACGTCGCCCGCGGGAGCACTCACGCGGAGCCCTTCTCCAGGTGCCCGCCGAACTCCAGCCGCTGCGCGGACTCGACCTTGTCGGCGAACAGCTCGCTGCCGCGGGAGGCGAACCGGCTGTACAGCGCGGCGGTGAGCAGCGGCGCCGACACCCCCTCCTCGATCGCGGCGATCGAGGTCCAGCGGCCCTCGCCCGAGTCGGACACCCGGCCGGCGAACTGCTCCAGCCCCGGGTCGTGCTGCAACGCCTCGGCGGTGAGGTCGAGCAGCCAGGACCCGATCACGCTGCCGCGCCGCCAGACCTCGGACACCTCGGCCAGGTCGATGCCGTCGTAGGGGTAGTACTTCGGCTCGCGCAGCGGGGCGGTCTCCGCGTCGGCCTCCGCCGGCCGGACGCCGGCGCCCGCGTTGCGGATGACGTTCAGGCCCTCCGCGTAGGCCGCCATCAGGGCGTACTCGATGCCGTTGTGCACCATCTTCACGAAGTGCCCCGCGCCGGACGGCCCGCAGTGCAGCCAGCCCTGCTCGGCCGGGCTCGGGTCACCGGTGCGGCCCGGCGTGCGCGGCGCGGCCGCGACGCCCGGGGCGAGCGAGGCGAACACCGGGCGCAGCCGGGAGACCGCGCGGTCCGGTCCGCCGATCATCAGGCAGTAGCCGCGGCCGAGGCCCCACACCCCGCCGCTGGTGCCGCAGTCGACGTAGTCGATGCCGCTCGCCGCGGCCTGCTCGGCACGGTCGATGTCGTCCCGGTAGGACGAGTTCCCGCCGTCGACGATCGCGTCGCCGGCGTCCAGCACCTTCAGCAGCGCGGACACGGTGTCACCGGTGATCGCGGCGGGCAGCATCAGCCAGACGGAGCGGGGTGCCTCGAGGCCGGCGACCAGCTCCTCGGGTGAGCCGGCGCCCCGCGCGCCCTCGGCCTCCAGGGCGGCGACGGCGTCGGCGGAGACGTCGTACACGTGGCACTCGTGCCCCGCGCGCAACAGCCTGCGCACCATGTTGGCGCCCATCCGGCCGAGCCCGATCATCGCGATCTGCATGCGTGGTCCTCCGGTGTCTCAGGTGAGTACGTGCGGGCCGGAGCCGCGCGCGACCCGCCCGGCGCCGTGGTCGAGCTGGTGGTCGAGATCCACCGCCGCACTGATCAGCGCGAGGTGGCTGAAGGCCTGCGGGAAGTTGCCGAGCTGCTCGCCCGTCGCCCCGATCTCCTCCGAGTACAGGCCGAGATGGTTGGCGTAGGTCAGCATCTTCTCGAAGGCGGTGCGGGCGTCGCCGAGCCGGCCGGAGCGGGCCAGCGCGTCGACGTACCAGAAGCTGCAGAGCGAGAAGGTCCCCTCGGTGCCGGTGAGCCCGTCCGGCGACGCGGCGGGGTCGTAGCGGAAGACCAGCCCGTCGGACACCAGGGTCTCGTCGATCGCCCGGAGCGTGGACTGCCACAGCGGATCGCTCGGCACCACGAACCCGGCCCGGGGCATCATCAGCACGGCCGCGTCGAGGACGTCGCCCCCCAGGTACTGCACGAACGCCTGTCGCCCGGCGTCGAAGCCCTTGGCCATCACCTGGTCGTAGACGGCGTCGCGCTGCCGGGTCCAGTCCGGGATGTCGCCGGGCCTGGCCCGCTCGCGGGACATCCGGATGGCCCGGTCGAACGCCACCCACGACATCAACCGCCCGTAGACGAAGTCCTTGCGCCCGCCGCGGGTCTCCCACACGCCCTCGCCCGGCCGGTCCCAGTTCTCGCAGAGCCAGCCGAGCATGTCCCGCACCGCCTGCCACCCGCGGTGGTCGAGCCGCACGGCGTGCTGGTCGGCGAGGCTCAACGAGTCCAGCGCCTCGCCGAAGATGTCGAGCTGCAGCTGGTCGGCGGCGCCGTTGCCGATGCGGACCGGCCGCGAGCCCCGGTAGCCCTCCAGGTGGCCGAGGGTCTCCTCGGTGAGGTCCGCGCTGCCGTCGACCCGGTACATGATCCGCAGCGGCCTGCCGTCGGGGCCGTCGTGCTCCCCGACCCGGTCGGCCAGCCACCGCCCGAACGCCGCGGCCTCCTCCGTGTAGCCCAGGCTGAGCAGGGCGTGCACCGAGAACGAGGCGTCCCGGATCCAGGTGTAGCGGTAGTCCCAGTTGCGTTCGCCGCCGACCTGCTCGGGCAACCCGGCCGTGGGTGCGGCGACGAGCGCGCCCGTCGGCGCGTAGGTCATGAGCTTGAGCGACATCGCCGACCGGTGCACCGTCTCGCGCCAGCGGCCGACGTAGGTCGAGCGCCGGAGCCAGGCCCGCCAGAACTCGACCGTGTCCTCGAAGCGGGCGTCGGCCTCGCCGATCGGGATCCGGCGGGGCCGCAGCCCGGCGCCGGACTCCAGCACCGCGCCGACGGCCTGCCCGGCCGAGAGGGTGACGGTGGCCCGGACGTCCGGCCCGTCGCGCTGCCAGTCGAGCGCGCCCCCGCCGTCGACGATCGTGTTCAGGCAGAGATCGAAGTCGGGGCCGTGGAAGACCGCACCGTCCGCCGTGATCTCGGTGGTGTGGCCGGCGCGGCCGTAGTCGAAGCGCGGCCGGCACTCGAGGGTGAACCGCAGGGTGCCCCGCACCACGCGCAGCACCCGGACGATCTCGTGCCGGTCGGTGGCCGCCCCCGCCCGGACGGGCATGAAGTCGTAGAGCGCGCCGACGCCGTCCTCGGTCATGAACCGGGTCATCAGCACGGCGGTGTCGTGGAAGTACCACTGCCGCCGCGTGATCTCCCCGTCCGTGTCGGGCGCGATCCGGAAGAACCCGCCGCGGGCGCGGTCCAGCAGCGCGCCGAAGACGCTCGGCGAGTCGAACCGCGGGCAGCAGAACCAGTCGACGCTCCCGTCCGTGGTCACCAGTGCCGCGGTCTGCAGGTCGCCGATCATGCCGTGCTCGGCGATCGGGGGATAGTCGTCGGGATAGGCCACGCCGCGCTCCTCCCTCGCCCGGACGCGGGCGACCCGTGGTCGCGCTCGTCCTGATCACATCGGCCGTTAACCGGGCCGTGACGGGCGGCGAGATCCGGGTACTGCGTCGGCATGACCGAGTACGAGGCCGAGCGCCGGCTGCACCATCCCGCGGAGACCGTGTTCGCGGTCGTCGCCGATCTGCACCGTGCGGACGACTGGGGCCCGGGCGATCTCCACGTCCGGAGCCAGGACGGGGACCTGACGACCGTCGACAAGGGCGGGGACGAGGACGGCGGGACCGACGACGGGGACGCGACCGGGCTGGCCCGGGTCCGGCCGGAGCAGCTGCGCGTGGAGTGGGGCGTGCAGGGTTCCCCGGACTACACGGGCTGGATCCAGGTGATGCACGCCGACGAGGGGCACTCGCGGGTCGTGGTGCACCTGTCCTTCCTCGGCGACCGGCCCGAGGCGCACCCCGGGCCGGCGGCGGACGCGGTGCAGCGGCGGCTCGAGGAGGGGCTCACGCGGCTGGCGGAGCGGCTCGAGGCCTGACGGTCAGCCGGGCGGCAAGAGCGCCTGCAGCACGCGCGCGGCGCGTGTGCCGTCCGGCTCCTCCCCGGTGATCGTGCGCAGGTAGACGTAGGACTCGATCACCCGCACCAGGGTGTAGGCCAGGTCGTCGAGCGGGATCGGGCTGGCCAGCCGGCCCGCCGCCGTCTCCGCCGCGGCCAGCTCCCGGACCAGGCCGACCAGCCTGGGCTGGAAGCCGCCCGACGACAGCGTGAGCAGCCGGAGCGCGAACTCGCCCTCCTCCTCGAGGAACCGTCGCATCCCGCGGTGGGCGAGGGTGTCCGTGACGAACCGGCTCAGCAGCGCGGCGAGGGTCGAGACCCCGGCAGGGGCCGCGATCTCCCGCCGCAGCGTGCGCTCGGTGAGCGACCAGACGACCTCGCACAGCAGCAGCTCCCGCGAGCCGACCCAGCGGTAGAGCGTGGCCCGGTTGACGCCGAGCTCTGCCGCGAGCGCCTGCATGTCGATCCGCTCGCCCGCCTGGAACCGGCGGCGGGCCAGCAGGAACGCGTCGAACGCGCCGGGCCGGGCGGCGCCGGACCCCGCGAGCCGCCGCTGCAGCGGGGTGGGGGTGGGTGGCACGGGGCACGTCCCCTCGTTGACGCTCGCTGTGACGCCGCTCATACTAGCGACACTTCCGCGTTCTGTCGCATCGATGCGACGCGCGGACGCCTGTGACGCAGCAGCCGGTCCCGACCGCCGATCTCGACGAGGAGAGCGCCCATGACCACGGACGTGCCGACCGCCCCGAAAGCTCACACCGCCCCCGGCCGGCTGGGGGACCCCGCCCTGACGATCGGCACCGATCCGCGGGCCGATCCGCGGATGGTCGCGGTGATGGGGGAGCTCGGGCTCCTCGACCACGCCGACGGCGCCCCGCTCACCCCCGACGCCGGGCGCGAGACGCTACTGCAGTTCGTCGACGCCGTCGAGGAGGGGTTCGAGGGACTCTTCGCGAGGCTCGCGGAGGGCCTGCCGCCGATCCACGGCGTCACGTCCGAGCTGCGCACGATCACCGGCGACGGCGGCCACGAGATCGGGCTGCACGTGCACCGGCCCGAGGGGGTCGACGGCCCGCTGCCGGTGATCTACCAGGTGCACGGCGGCGGGATGGTCATGCTGGCCGCGACGGGCGGGCTCTACACGCGCTGGCGGAACGAGCTGGCGGCGGCCGGCGCCGTCGTCGTCGGGGTGGAGTACCGCAACGGCGGCGGCGCGCTCGGCCCGCACCCGTTCCCGGCGGGGCTGGAGGACTGCGCGACGGGGCTGCGCTGGGTCGCCCAGCACCTCGAGGAGCTCGGCGGCACGCACATCGTGGTCACCGGGGACTCGGGCGGCGGCAACCTCGCGCTCGCCCTGCCGATCAAGGCGAAGCGGGAGGGCTGGGCGGACGCGATCGCGGGTGTCTACGCGCAGTGCCCGTACATCCTTGGCGACTGGACCGACGCCTCGCTCCCGTCCCTGGTCGAGAACGACCGGTACTGGCTCAACCGCAGCCTGTTCCCGCTGCTCGCGGAGGTGTACGACCCGGGGGCGGGCAACGCGACGGAGGCGACCTGCTGGCCGTACCACGCGACGGCCGACGACCTGGCCGGGCTGCCGCCGCACGTCATCTCGTGCAACGAGCTGGACCCGCTGCGGGACGAGGGGATCGCGTACCACCGGGCGCTGCTCGCGGCCGGCGTGCCGTCCGTGGGGAAGGTCAACCTGGGGCTCTGCCACGTGGGCGAGCTGATGTTCCGGGCGGCGATGCCGGACGTCTACGCCCAGGCCGTCCGGGACGTCCTCGGCTTCGCCCGGTCGCTCGGCTGACCCACCGGAGGGCCGGCCGGACGCACCGGCCGGCCCCGTCACGCTCCGGGGCGGCCGGGGTCGCGCGAGGGTGGCGAGCGCCAGCACCGCCAGGCCGGAGGCCACCACCATCACCACGGCCATGACCAGCGGGCTCGCCCCGACCAGCGGTGACACGACGGCGCCGAGGCCGAACTGCAGCGCGCCGAGCAGTGCGGAGCCGGTGCCGGCGATGTCCCGCATCTCCGCGGAGGCCAGGGCGGCGCCGTTGCCCAGCACGAGGCCCAGGCTGGTCACGGCCAGGAAGAGCACGACGAGCGCGGGCCACCGCGGCGTGCCCGCCAGCACCACGACGAGGAACGCCACGGCGAGGACCAGCAGCGCGACCACCCCGACGCCGAGCAGCCGCCGCGGGCCCACCCGCCCGGCCAGCCGGCCGCCGACCAGGCTCGCGACCGTGAGGCCGGAGAACAGCCGCACCGCCCGGTCGCCCGAGGTCCGATCGGTGATCACCGCGCGGCTCAGCACGACCCCGGCCGCCCCGCCGAAGCCCTGCAGGAACCGCGCCACGACCAGCTGCTCTCCCGGACCCTGCGGCGGTCCGGGGAGCAGCACGTCGGACCGGATCCGCTGCCGGCCTCCGAGTTCGACGTCCTGCAGTTCGTCTCCGCCCTGCTGCGGACGAGCGAGCGGGCGCGGCAGCATTGCGCGCTCCTGGAACGGGCGTGGGCGCGGACTGTCGCCGGCGCCCTCGGCGCGCTGTCCGCCGACGAGGCCGCGGCGGTGCGGGCCGCCGTCCCGGGTCTGATGAGGCTGGCCGAGGCGCTGTCGCTGGGGGAGCGGGGGGCCTGAGCCCGTCGCGTCCCCTACTGCCGGGGCCTACTCCCAGACGACGACGTTGCGGCGCACCGGCACCGAACCCGACGCCGAGGCGAACAGCTCCGGCGAGCGCTCGCGGATGGCCTCGACGTCGTCGAACACCGCGCGCAGGTGGGTGCGCATGGCGGCGCGCGCCCGGCCGACGTCCCCGGACAGCACGGCCTCGAGGATGTCGACGTGCTGCTCGGCGAACCCGGAGGGCGGCGTCTCCTGCAGCCCCAGCCGTCGGGCCCGGTCCAGGTGGCCCTTCGCCGAGACCACGGTGGCCCAGGCGCTGCCGTGCCCGGCGAGCCGCAGCAGCCCGTGGTGGAACGCCTCGTCCAGCGCGAAGAAGTCCTCCACCGTGAGCCCGGGCCGGCGCTGCTCCTCGAGGTTGCGGCGCAGCTCCGCGACGATCTCCGGGTCGGGCTCGGCCGGGAGGTCCTCCAGCGACGCCAGCTCCACGGCCTCCCGCAGGAACTGCGCGTCGGCCACCTTGTCCGGGTCGACCCGGGAGACGAACGAGCCCACCTGCGGGAAGACCTGCACCAGGCCCTCCTCCACGAGCAGGATCAGGCTCTCCCGCACCGGGGTGCGGCTCACCCCGAGGGAGGCCGCCAGCTCGTTCTCCGACAGGGCGGCACCCGGCGGCAGCTCGAGGGTGAGGACCTTGCGGCGCAACGTCTCGTAGACGGCGCGACGGCTGGTCCGCGGGCTGGTCGTCCGGGTCACGTCCCCACGATATCCCGTGGGCGGCGTCACTGATCGATCGTCCGGCCCGGTCTTGCGCACCTTCGCGACCGATGCTTGTATACAAGTACTGCGCGACCAGCCGTGGGACGCGTGCGTGGACCGGATCGTCCGAAGGAGTGGGACCTGGTGAGCAGGATCGAGCGGGCCGAGGTGTTCGTCGCCTCCCCGGGCCGGACGTTCGTGACCCTGCGGATCACGACGTCCGACGGGGTCGTCGGGCTCGGCGACGCGACCCTCAACGGCCGCGAGCTCGCCGTCGCGAGCTACCTGCGCGACCACCTCGTCCCGCTGCTGATCGGCAAGGACCCGGCGCGCATCGAGGACATGTGGCAGTACCTCTACCGGGGCGCCTACTGGCGCCGCGGCCCGGTCACCATGACCGCGATCGCAGCCGTCGACACCGCGCTGTGGGACATCAAGGGCAAGGTCGCGGGCCTGCCCGTCTACCAGCTGCTCGGCGGCCGCTCCCGGGACGGCGTGCTGGTCTACTCGCACGCCAGCGGCCGGGACACCGCGGAGCTGCTCGACGACGTCGAGCGCTTCCTGTCCCTGGGCTACGAGGCCGTGCGCGCCCAGGCCGCGGTGCCGGAGGTCGGCGGTACCTACGGTGTCCGCAAGGGCAAGCTGTACGAGCCCGCTGCCGCCGCGCTGCCGGACGAGCAGCCGTGGGACACCGAGGCCTACCTGAACTTCGCGCCCACCTACCTCGAGGCCGTCCGCGAGCGCTTCGGCTTCGGCTTCCACCTGCTGCACGACGTCCACCACCGGCTCACGCCGCTCGAGGCGGCCCGGTTCGGCAAGGCCGTCGAGCCGTGCCGGCTGTTCTGGATGGAGGACCCGACGCCGGCCGAGAACCAGGAGGCGTTCCGGCTCATCCGGCAGCACACCACCACGCCGATCGCCACCGGCGAGGTGCTCAACTCGATCTGGGACGTCCAGACGCTGATCACCGAGCAGCTGATCGACTACGTCCGGACCACAGTCGTGCACGCCGGCGGGCTCACCCACCTTCGCCGGATCTTCGACCTCGCCGCGCTGTACGGGGTCCGCACCGGCTCACACGGCGCCACGGACCTCTCGCCGGTCAGCATGGCCGCGGCGGTGCACCTGGACGTCGCCGTGCCGAACTTCGGCATCCAGGAGTACATGGGCCACGCCGACGAGACCCTCGAGGTGTTCCGCGGTGGGCCCACCCTGGCCGACGGCATGCTGCACCCGACGGAGGTGCCCGGCCTCGGCGTCGAGTACGACGAGAAGGCGGCGGAGCGCTTCCCGTACCAGGCCCGCTACCTGCCGGTCGCCCGCCGGCTCGACGGGTCGGTGCACGACTGGTGAGCACCCTGGTCACCGGCCTGGACCGCGCGGCGCTCGCCCGGGTCCCCGCCGACGCCCGCCCGCTCGTCGAGCCCGGCGCGCTGCGGCCGCGGGTCCTGCACCTCGGCCTGGGCGCCTTCCACCGCGCCCACCAGGCCGTCTACACCGAGCGCGCGGCTGCCGCCACGGGCGAGCCGTGGGGGATCGCGGTCGTCGCGCCCCGCTCCGCGGACACCGCGGCCGCGCTGCGCGCGCAGGACTGCCTGTGGTCGGTGACCGAGCGGGGCGCGGCCGGCAGCCGGACGTACGTGGTCGGGTCCGTGGTCGAGGCGCTCGCCCTCGTGCCCGACGCCGCGCGCGTCGACGCCCTGCTGGCCGACCCGGAGGTCTCGGTCGTCACGCTGACGATCACGGAGAAGGGGCACCACCGCCGGCCCGACGGCTCCCTCGACACCGCCGACCCGGCGGTCGCCGCGGACCTCGCCGCGGGGCCGGACGGGGCCCGGACCGTCGTCGGCCGGCTCGCCGCGGGCCTGGCCGCGCGGATGCGGGCCGGGGCCGCGCCGATCAGCGTGGTGTCCTGCGACAACATGTCCTCGAACGGCACCGCGCTGGCCGCCGTCGTGCGCGGCTTCGTCGAGGCGGCGAGCCCACCGGACCGGGACCTCGTCCTGGACCGGTTGGCCGCGGCCGTCACCTTCCCGTCGACCATCGTGGACCGGATCGTGCCGGCTACGACGGAGGCCGACCGCGAGGCGGCCGCCGCCGCGCTCGGCGTCGCCGACGCGCTGCCGGTGGTGGGGGAGCCCTACCGGCAGTGGGTGCTGGAGGACCGCTTCGCCGGCCTGCGCCCGGCGTGGGAGCGCGACGGCGCCCTGGTCGTGCCGGACGTCGCGCCCTACCAGCTCACCAAGCTGCGGCTGCTCAACGGCGCCCACTCCGCGCTGGCCTACCTCGGCCTCGCGGCCGGGGCCACGACGATCGCCGACGCCATGGCGACGGGCTGGGGCGAGACCCTCGTCCGGACCCTGGCCGCCGAGGTCGCGCCGACCCTGCCCCCCGACGGCCCGGACCCGGCCGCGTACGCCGCGGACCTCGTCGAGCGCTTCCGCAACCCCGGGATCCGGCACCTGCTGCGGCAGATCGGCTCGGACGGATCGCTCAAGGTCCCGGAGCGGTGGCTCCCGGTGCTGCGCGAGCGAGGAACGGGACAGTGCCCCGTGCTGGAGCTGGCCCTGGCCGGATGGGTGCACGCGACCCGGCCCGGCGCTCGGGGACAGCTGCACGGCACCACCGACCCGGCCGCCGAGGCCCTCGCCGCCTGCTGGCGCGGCAGGGACCCCGAGGCGACCGTCCGGGGACTGCTCGACGCGATCGGCGCCCCCGACCTGGCGGCGACGGACGGCCTGGTCACCTCGCTGGCCGCCCACCTTCCCGCCCTCTCCGCGGGGCGCGTCGAGCTCTGACCAGGGCCCGGCAGCCTCCCTCGAACGACACCCCACCCAGCGGTCACTGAGCAACGGAGTTCACGATGACGGACAGCACGACGGACAGCACCAGGACGGAACCCCCCGGCGTGGCCACCCGCACGACGCGCGACCTCACCAAGGCCGCCGTGTCCGGGTGGCTCGGCACCGCCATGGAGTTCATGGACTTCCAGCTCTACTCGCTGGCGGCCGCGATCGTGTTCAACACGGTCTTCTTCCCGGACGTCAGCCCGGCGATCGGCCTGATCGCCGCCATGGCGACCTACGGCGTCGGGTACGTCGCCCGGCTCGCCGGCGCCGTCTACTTCGGTCGGATGGGCGACCGGCTGGGCCGCAAGAAGGTGCTGTTCATCACGATCCTGCTGATGGGCGTGTCCACCACGCTGATCGGCGCCCTGCCGACCTACGCGACCATCGGCATCCTCGCCCCGATCCTGCTGGTCGCACTGCGGCTCCTGCAGGGCTTCGGCGCGGGCGCGGAGATCGCGGGCGCCACGGTGATGCTCGCCGAGTACGCCCCGGCCCGCCGCCGCGGCCTCATCTCCTCGCTGGTGTCGCTGGGCACCAACTCCGGCACCCTGGCCGCGTCCGGGATCTGGGCGATCCTGCTCGCCGTGCTCTCCGAGGAGCAGCTGGTCGAGTGGGGCTGGCGGATCCCGTTCCTGCTCAGCTTCGCGCTGATGATCTTCGCGGTGTGGCTGCGTCGGAACCTCAAGGAGAGCCCGGTCTTCGAGGAGCGGGCCGACGTCGTCGACGGCGTCGCGCTGTCCCGCACCGAGGCCGCCCAGGAGGGTGTGCTCGAGGCGGGCCTCAAGCAGCGCAAGGGCAAGGCGTTCTTCCTCGCCCTGGGCCTGCGCTTCGGGCAGGCGGGCAACTCCGGCCTGGTCCAGACGTTCCTCGTCGGCTACATCGCCACCACGCTGCTCGTCGACCGCTCCATCCCGACCGACGCGATCGTCTACGGCTCGCTGCTCGGCTTCGCCACCGTGCCCCTCATCGGCCTGCTCGGGGACAAGGTCGGGCGCCGCCCGGTCTACGTCGGCCTCACCATCGCGACCATGCTCGTCGCCTTCCCGGCGATGCTGCTGATCACCAGCGGGAGCGCCGTCGCCATCACGCTCGGCATGATCCTCGCGCTCAACATCGGTGTCCTCGGCCTCTTCTCCATGGAGAGCGTGACGATGGCGGAGCTGTTCGGCGCCCGGACCCGGTTCACCCAGCTCGCGCTGGCCAAGGAGATCGGCGGCATTCTCGCCACCGCCATCGGGCCGGTCCTCGCCGCCACCCTCACCGCCGTGACCGGCAGCTGGTGGCCGATCGCCGCGATGCTCGTCGTCTACTCGGCGATCACCCTCGTGTCGACCCTGCTCTCCCCGGAGACCCGCGGGCGCGACCTGGTGAAGCTGGAGGACGCGGCGTGAGATCTGTTGTCGTCCACGGGGCGGGCGACCTGCGGGTCGACGAGCGCCCCGACCCCGTCGGCGGGCCCGGCGAGGTCCTGGTCGCCATGGAGTGGGGCGGGATCTGCGGTTCCGACGTGGCCTACTGGAAGAACGGCGCGTCCGGCACCGCCTCCCTGCGCCACCCGCTGGTGCTCGGGCACGAGGTGGCCGGCCGGGTCGCCGCGCTCGGGCCCGGGGTGACCGGCCCCGAGGTCGGCACGCCGGTCACGGTCCACCCGGCCGAGCTGGTCGGCGACGGGCACCTGCCGGAGCGGATCGCCGGGCGCACCAACCTGTACCCGCAGGTCAGGTACTTCGGGTCGGCGGCCTTCGACCCGCACACCGACGGCGGCTTCAGCGGCCTGCGCGCCGTCCGCGCCGACCAGCTGCGGGTCCTGCCCACGGGCGTCGACACGCTGTCCGGTGCCCTCGCCGAGCCGCTCGCGGTGGCGATGCACGCCGTGGCCCGGGCCGGGGAACTGCGCGGGCGCACCGTGCTGGTCAACGGCGCCGGCCCGATCGGCTCGCTGGTCGTGGCCGCGGCGAAGCACGCCGGGGCGGCGACCGTGGTGGCCTCGGACATCGCGGAGGTGTCCCTCGACGTGGCCCGCGCGATGGGCGCGGACGAGACCGTCGACGTCTCCGCGGGATCCCTGCCCGAGGACGTCGAGATCGTCTTCGAGGCCTCCGGCGCCCCCGCCGCACTGGGGTCGGTGCTGCGCGCCACGGCCCGCGGCGGCACGCTCGTGCAGGTCGGGAACCTGCCCGGTGCCGCCGTGTCCGCCGCGCTCGGCGACCTCGTCACCCGCGAGATCACCTGGATCGGCTCGTACCGGTTCGTCGAGGAGATCTCCGACGCGCTCGCGGCGATGGCCGCCGGCCTCGACGTCACCCCGGTGATCAGCCACCGCTTCCCGATCGACGCCGCCGCCGACGCCCTCGCGGTGGCCGCGGCACCCGGGAGCAGCAAGGTCATGCTGGAGCTGTCGTGAGCGCAGTGGTGACCCTCGGCGAGACCATGGCCCTGCTGACCCCCCAGGGCCGGCTGATCGCGGGTTCCGCGATGACCGTCGGCATCGGCGGGGCGGAGTCGAACGTGGCCATCGGGCTGGCCCGGCTCGGCGTCGACGCCACCTGGGTCTCCCGGGTAGGCGACGACGACCTCGGGCGCGCGGTGGTCCGCGAGATCCGCGCCGAGGGGGTGCGGGTGCTCGCCGGCACCGACCCCGACGCGCCCACCGGGATGATGCTCAAGGAGTTCCGTGGCGGGCGGCCGCACCGGGTGCGGTACTACCGCGCCGGCAGCGCCGCCTCGCGGCTGGCGCCCGCGCACGTCGACGCGGTCGCGGACGAGATCGCCGCGGCCCGGGTGCTGCACCTGACCGGGATCACCCCGGCCCTCGGCACCGGTCCCCGGGCCGCGGTCGTCCGGGCGGTGGAGATCGCGCGGGAGGCGGGCGTGCTCGTCTCGCTCGACGTGAACCACCGCCGCACCCTCTGGTCCGACGCGGAGGCCCGCGCGGTCCTCGCCGACCTCGTCGCGACCTGCGACCTGGTCCTCGCCGGACCGGAGGAGGCCGCGCTCGTCCTGGGCCTGGACCCGGGCCCGGTCGACGCCGAGTGGGGCGCCGACCTGGCCGCCCGGCTCGCCAAGCTCGGACCCGCCACCGCGGTGGTGAAGCTGGGCCCGCTGGGGGCCGTCGCGGTCGCCGACGGCGCGCCCGTCCACGCCCCGACCCGCGCGGTCGAGGTGGTCGACGCCGTCGGCGCCGGCGACGCGTTCGTCGCGGGTTACCTCGCCGAGCTCGTCGAGGGCCGGCCCGCCGAGGCCGCCCTCGCGCTCGGCAACGCCGCGGGAGGCGCGGTCTGCCTGGTCCCGGGGGACTGGGAGGGGCTGCCCACCCGCGCCGAGCTCGCGGCCCTGCAGGCCGACCCGATCACGGACGTCGTCCGGTGAACCGCTCAGGAGAAGCCGTGTCCCTGCTCGCCCGCTGTCCGGTCCTCCCGGTCGTCGTGCTCGACGATCCCGGCCAGGCGCTGCCGCTCGGCGAGGCCCTGCTCGCCGGGGGCGTCGACGTCGTCGAGATCACCCTGCGGACCGCGGCGGGTCTCGCCGGGATCCGCACCCTGACCGCGCTGCCCGGGATGCACGTCGGCGCGGGGTCGGTCGTCGTGCCGCGGCACGTCGACGAGGTCGTCGACGCCGGGGCCCGGTTCGTCGTGAGCCCCGGGCTGTCCACGTCCGTACTGGACCGCGCCGCGCAGCTCGACGTGCCCGCCCTGCCCGGGGTCTCCGGCGCGTCGGACCTCATGGTCGCGGCGGAGCGCGGGCTCAGCGAGGTGAAGTTCTTCCCGGCGAACCTGCTCGGCGGGCCCGCCGGGATCCGCGCGCTGGCCGCGCCCTTCCCGGGGATGTCCTTCCTGCCCTCCGGCGGGGTCAAGCCGGAGAACATGGCGGACTACCTGGCCCTGCCGAGCGTCCCCGCCGTCAGCGGCAGCTGGATGGTCGACCCGGAGCTGCTCGCCGCCGGCCGGTGGGACGAGGTGACCGCCCGCGCCGCCGACGCGCTGCGGCGGGCAGGGCGAGCGGTGCCGGTCGGCTGATCAGCGGGCACCCATGAGGTGCTCGACGGCGAGCTGGTGCAGCCGGACGAACCCGTACCCGCGCTGCCCGGCCGTGTCGGCGTCGAAGTTCTCGAACGACGACCGGTCGGCCAGCAGCTCGGCGTACCCCTCGCCCGGGGCGAGGGTCGGGGTCGACAGCTCGGGGACCCCCGCCGTCGCCAGTGCCTCCTGCACCTCGGGATCGGCGCGGAAGGCCGCGGCCCGCTCCTTGAGCAGGAGATAGGTGCGCATGTTGGCGGCCGCCGAGTCCCAGACGCCGGTGTAGCTCTCGGTGCGCGAGGGCTTGTAGTCGAAGTGCCGCGGGCCGTCGTAGGCCGGGCCGCCGCCGGGACCGCCGTTCTCCAGCAGGTCCACCAGGGCGAAGGCGTTGAGCAGGTCGCCGTGGCCGAAGACCAGGTCCTGGTCGTACTTGATGCCGCGCTGGCCGTTGAGGTCGAGGTGGAACAACTTCCCGGCCCACAGCGCCTGCGCGATGCCGTGCACGTAGTTCAGCCCGGCCATCTGCTCGTGGCCGACCTCGGGGTTCACCCCGACCAGCTCCGGGTGCGCCAGCTTCTCGATGAACGCCAGCGCGTGCCCGACCGTCGGCAGCAGGATGTCCCCGCGGGGCTCGTTGGGCTTGGGCTCGAGCGCGAACCGGATGTCGTAGCCGCGGTCGAGGACGAAGCCGCACAGCAGGTCCATGGCCTCGCGGTAGCGGTCGAGCGCCGCCGGGACGTCCTTCGCCGAGTCGTACTCCGAGCCCTCGCGGCCACCCCACAGCACGAAGGTCCGGGCGCCCAGTTCGGCGGCCAGCTCGATGTTGCGCAGCACCTTACGCAGCGCGAACCGGCGCACCGAGCGGTCGTTGCTGGTGAACCCGCCGTCCTTGAACACGGGGTGGGAGAACAGGTTCGTCGTGACCATCGGGACGACCATGCCGGTCGCGTCGAGCGCCTCGCGCAACCGCGTGACCTGCTTGTCCCGGGTGCCGGCATCGGGACCGAAGCCGAACAGGTCGTCGTCGTGGAAGGTCAGGCCCCACGCACCGAGGGCGGCCAGCCGCTCGACCGCCTCGACGACGTCCAGTGCGGGGCGGGTGGCCTCGCCGAAGGGGTCCCGGCCCAGCCACCCGACGGTCCAGAGGCCGAAGGAGAAGCGGTCGGCCTGCGACGGCGTCGGTGCGGTCATCGGACGGCTCCTTTATTAGTCCAGATCACGAACTAAACGGTGACGCTAGACCTGCCGTCCGGCCGGGGCAAGGGGCGGAAGGCCCGCGAGTCGCGCTGTGGGCTTCCGCGAGTCGCGCTGTGGGCTCCCGCGAGTCGCGCTGTGAGCTTCGGCGAGTCGCTGCCCGGTCAGGCGGGCATGATCCGCACCGGGTCGGCGAGCACCGCGTCGACGACGCTCAGCGCGGCCCCGAGCACCGCCGCGTCGGGACCGAGGGCGGAGGTGGTGACCGGGGGAGCGGTGCCGCGCAGCGCCCCGACCTGGGCGGCGAGGGCGGCGTCGAGCCGCGGGACCAGGACCGGGCCGAGGGCGGCGAGCGTCCCGCCGAGCACGATCAGCCCGGGCGCGAGGAGGTGCACCGCGGCGGTGAGGGCCAGGGCGAGCCCGGCGGCGGCGTCGTCGACGGCGGCGCGGGCGGCGTCGCCGGCTGGGTCGCCCGAGGGGCGGTCCAGGGCGTCGAGCAGCGGCGTGAGGCCGCCGTCGGGATCCAGCCCGGCGGCCCGGAGCAGGGCGGGCAGCCCCGCGACCGTCTCCAGGCAGCCCCGCCCGCCGCAGGCGCAGGGCGCGCCGCCGGGCACGACGACCACGTGCCCCAGCTCGCCGGCGAAGCCGTCGGCGCCGGAGTACAGCCCCGACCCGACGACCAGCCCCGCCCCGATGCCCACCTCGCCCGTGACGACGAGGAAGGACGGGTGCGCGCTTCCGGCGCCGAGCCGTAGCTCGCCCAGCGCGGCCAGGTTGGCCTCGTTGTCCACCCCCACCGGCAGGCCCGGCAGACCCGTCCGGGACGGGAGGCCGGCGAGGTACGGGTCGAGCGGGACGTCCCGCCAACCCAGGTTCGGCGCCGCGACCACGCAGCGGCCGACGGTCGAGTGGTCGAGCAGGCCGGGGATCGCGAGCCTGGTGCCGACGAGGGTGAGCCCCTCCGCGTCCGCCCGCCGATCGGCCTCGGCGGCCAGCGCCGCCAGCTCCCCGAACACGGCGCCGGGGGAGCGCCGGTTGGTGCCCACCTGCTCCAGCCGCACCCGGGTCCGCCCGCGGAGGTCGACGACCGCCACCGCGAGCCGGCGCGCCCCGATCTCGCACCCGAGCCCGGCGACGTGCCCGCCGTCGAGCGCCAGCCCGATGCCCGGCCGGCCCCGCTCGCCCTCGCCCGTGCGGCCCTCGGCCACCAGCAGACGCGCGTCCACCAGCTCGTTTACCAGCGAGGACACGGTGGACTTGGTCAGCCCGGTCGCCACCGCCAGGCCGGCGCGGCTGACCGTGCCCCGCCGCGCCACCTCGCCCAGCACCACGCCCAGGTTGTGGTCCCGCATGCTGCGGTGCCGCATGGCGGGGGCGACGGCCGGGCGGTCGGTCATGGGCGCATCCTGCCCTGTCGCGCCGCGCCGCGGACCGACCCGCCCGGCTCGGCGTCCCGCCCGGCCCCGCTCAGCCGCCCGATGCTCAGCCGGCCCCTGCTCAGCCGGCCCGGCGCCGGACCATCGCCTCCTGCGTGACCGTGGCGACGAGCCGGCCCGACCGCTCGAAGAACCGCCCGTGGCAGAGCGCCCGCCCGTCCGCCGCCCAACTGCTCTCCTGCTCGTAGCAGAGCCACTCGTCGGCGCGGACGGCGCCGTGGAACCAGACGGCGTGGTCGAGGCTGGCCGCGGTGACCTCCGGGGCGCCGAACATCGTCGCGTGCGGGGCCAGCGCGGTGGACAGCAGCATCATGTCCGAGGCGTACGCGACCACGCAGTGGTGCAGCAGCGGGTCGGCGGGGAGGGGTTCGCGCGTGCGCACCCAGAACCGGTGGTGCGGCGGCGCCGGCTCGCCCCGGTGGGCGGCGCTGCGCGGCAGCTCGCCCTCGAACCGGAGGTCGACCGGGTGCAGCCGGGCGAGCCGGGTCCACCAGCCGCGGACCGTCGCGTCGGCCCCGGCGACCTGCTCCAGCGGCGTCGGGAGATCCACGGGGTCGGTCGCGGCCGAACCGAGCCGCGGCACCTGGTGCGCCCACCCCTCCTGCGGCACCTCGAACGAGGCGGTGAGCAGGAAGATCTCCTTGCCGCGCTGCTCGGCGACGACCTGCCGGACGCTGACCGTGGCGCCGTCGCGGACGGGCGTGACGTGGAAGCGGGTCGGGGCGGAGGCGTCGGCGGGGCGCAGGAAGTGGCCGTGGATCGAGTGGACGGGGCGGCCGTGTCCCACGGACGACCCGGCGGCCCGCAGCGCCCGTCCGACGACGATGCCGCCGAACCCCCGCTCGACCAGGCCCTCCTGCCCGGGCGCCGCGTAGCAGTGCGGTCCGGCGGGACGGACGTCCAGCAGGGTCTCGACGCCCGTCGGGCCCGGTGCGGTGGCGCGTGACCCGGTGTCGCCTGACGCGGTGTCGAGCTCGGTCACGTCGTCCCTCCCGGAGCCGGGCGCCGGTGCACCGATCCCGCCGTCAGTCTGCGGCGCCGGGCGGGCGCGTTTCCAGAGGATCTTCCCGTGGTCCGGCTCACAACCGCCGGGTGCGGGCGGCGCGGGCGCTGGGCGGGGTGAGGCCCCGGGAGGTGAAGAAGCTGTCGTCGAGCTTGCCCGGGTTGAGCAGGGTCGTCGGGTCGCAGGAGGTCTCGAGCTCGACGACCTGCCCGCAGCCACGACGACGCCGGGTCGGCCTTGCGGCTCCGCAAGACGGTGTGGCTGAAGGGGAACTGGCTGATGTGGGTGGGGGTCGGCCACTCCCGCGTCAGCCGGCCGCCGTGCGCCTCGACGTGCGCGGCCACCGCGTCGACGTCCTCGGCCGCCACCCACAGCAGGGCGAGGTGGGCGGCGGGGTCGACCGCGCCGCGCAGCGGGCTGAGCATCGTGCCGATCGGCGCCTGCTGCAGCGAGACGAGCCGGGCGTGGGCGGGTGAGGAGACGAGGTCGTAGCCGAACGCGGCGGTGGCGGCGATGTCGTCGAACTGGACCAGCAAGGGCACGTACTCGCGGGCGGGGACCAGTCGGAGCTCGACCCGGGTCAGCACGCCGATGGTGCCGTAGGTGTGCAGCACGGGCGGCGGCAGGTCGGGATGGTGGTGACCTCCGCGTCCGGCCGGCCGGAGAAGAAGAACGGCATCGAGTACCGCTCAGCGCCGGAGGTGTTGACGACCCGGTGCAGGGTCGATCGGTAGAGATCGTTGGTCCACCGTTGGGGTCTGCCCGCCGACGTGCTCGTAGCCGCGGCCGTAGTTGTCCCTCGTCATCGCGACCCGGTGCTTCTCCTCCGCGGGCAGCGTGAAGAAGGTCCGCGCCTCGGCGAACGCGGCCTCGAGCAGCTCGGGCTCGATGCCGTGCCCGGACACGGAGAAGAAGCCCTTGTCGACGCACGCCGCATGCAGCGCACCGCCGACGGCGGCACGGGCCTCGGGGTCGTCCGTGCGCAGCGCGGAGATGTCGACGACGGGCAGTGAGCCGGTCTCGACGGTCCGGGCGGTGAGCTCGGCGGACTCGGTCATGGTTCCTCCGTGGGATGGGGGACGGCCCGCCCGGCGGGAGGCCGGGCGGGCCGTGCTCGGCGACGAGGTGGCGGTCGCCCGCGTCAGCTGGTCGTGGCGGTGATCGCCGGCGCCGCGCCCTGGAAGGAGCCGGCGGGGGCGTCCGGCAGGCTGTCGAGCTGCGGCATGACCTCGTCCGACAGGAAGGAGTTGTCGAAGAGCGGGCCGCTCGGGGTCCAGTCGGCGGGCAGTGCGCCCATCTGCTTCATCTGGTCGATCGTGGTGTTCCAGCGCTCCTCGCCCATGGCGCCCATCTGCTGGCCGCCGCGGCTGCCGATCACGAACGGCCGCTGCCCGGCCCAGGTGAACCAGTTGGTGTCCGCGGCGAGCTGGTTGTTCTCCGTGAGCATCTTGTCGTTGGCCTTGGTGGCCGCGTCGACGTCCGTGAGGTAGGACGTCCAGCCCTTCGACAGCGCGCCCAGCGCCCGCTTGAGCGTGTCGCCGTGGTTCTTCGCGTAGTCCTCGGTCACGGCAAGGATCTGGCCGTACGGGTTGAAGCCGGCCGAGGCGTAGCTGAAGTAGTTGACGTCGATGTTCTGCTTGCGGGCCTCGTAGACCGTGTTGGTCGGGTAGCCCTGGACCACGCCGTCGGGCGAGGCGAAGAACGCGGCGTAGGTGCCGTTGAAGTTCTGCGTGGTGAACTGGATGTTCTGGCTGCGCTGCACCCACTGCCAGCCGAGGCTGATCGGGGCCACGGTCCAGGACTTGCCCGCGAGGTCGCCCCACTTCGTCCAGCCGGTCGACTGTTTGACGAGCACGCCGGTCGGCGGGGTGTCGAACTCGTTGTAGACCGCGGTGATCGGCAGGCCCTGCGCCTTGGCCTGCAGGTAGGACTCGGCGGTGGTCACCGCGATGTCGGCGCGGCCGGAGGCCAGCAGCTGGATGCCGGAGACGTTGGGGCCGCCGGGGAGGATCGTGACGTTCGAGAAGCCGGCGTCGGCCAGGTAGCCCTGGGTCTGCGCGGCGGTCCAGCCGCCGTTCTGCGCGTTGCTGAACCAGGACAGCTGCACGGTGAGGCTGTCGTCGCCGGAGGACCCGGAGCTCGACGCGGCCGCACCGCCGGCGCCGCCGCCGCACGCGGCGAGGACGAGGGCGGTCGCCAGCGCCACGAGGGCGAGCGGCAGGCGCGCCCGGCGGGTGGGTGACAGGGACATGGGGGCTCCAACATCTCACGGCGGAAACGGTTCCCGGACAGATGGGAGAACGGTTCACGACGTCCTTGGGGAAAAGGGGTGTGAACCATTTCCGTGGGTCGGCGGAAACGGTCGGGGGTCGGCCCGGGAGCCCGTGGCTCCCGGGTCCGGTCGAGGGGAGGGGACGGCGGCGTCCGAGCCGAGCGGGTGACCGGGCCGGCTCCGGCACCGCGGGTCCGCCCGAGCGGGATCGAGCCGGGCGCAGCGGGCGCGTCCGGCGTCGTCCCAGTTCGACGGGGTTCTCGTGGTCCCGGAGGGGATTCGGTCGGGATGGTCCGACCAACCGGACCGCCCAGACCTTCGGCCGTCCGGGCCTCTCGCGTCAACGGTTGAGCGTCGAACTTCACCTACGCGAAACACGGTGTCCGGAGCATTGCGACCGCGACTGTTCCACCCGTCCGTGTCGGCGATGTGTCCCGTGTGAACAAACGGTTTCCTGATCGTCCGACGGCTGTTCGGCGACCATTCCGGCGCCTACGGTCGGATTGGTCAGGCCAACCACCCCGGGTGGTTCGGCGCCGGAAGTCAGGAAGGACCGGGTGTGGACAGCACCACCGGAGCACCGGGCGGCGATCGCCGCCCGGTGCCGTCCTCCGCGCTCGAGCTGCCGCGGCTCGCGCCGGGCGCGTTCCGCGGCAGCGTCAGCACCGAGATCTCGGCGCACCTGGAGAAGCTGATCGCGGTCGGCGAGCTCAGGCCGGGGGACCGGTTGCCGTCGGAGCGCGAGCTGGCGGCGAGCCTCGGTGTGTCCCGGGCGTCGCTGCGCGAGGCCATGCACGAGCTGGAGGCCAAGCACCTCGTCGCGCGCCGGCCCGGCCGCGGCACCACCGTGCTGCCCGCGCCGGAGCACGTCCAGACGCTCTACTCGCAGCTCTCCGACGCCGACCACCAGCTGCGGGACGTCGCGGAGCTGCGCGGCGCGATCGAGCCCCGGCTGGCCGAGCTGGCCGCCGAGCGGGCCACCGCCGCCAACCTCGTCGAGCTCGAGAACGTCCTGCGCAACCCGGTCGCCGAGGCCGCGCCCGAGGAGTCGCTGCGGCTCGACCTCGAGTTCCACATGCTCATCGCGGCCGCGTCGCAGAACCCGCTGATGTCGGCGATCAACACGCTCGCGTGCTCCTGGACGTCGTCGACCCGGGTGCTCTCGCACTCCACCCGCTACGCCCGCGAGGTCTCCTACCTCGGGCACCGGGCGATCCTCGCCGCGGTCGCCGCCGCCAACCCCGCCGAGGCGCGGGACGCGATGACCCGCCATCTCGCCGACGTCGCCGAGCTGACCCGCGACCGGTTCGAGGACCGCGCCGCCGGGCCGGAGGAGACGCCGTGACCGCGTCCGAGCTGGCGCCGACCGCCGCCGTCGGCACGCCGGTGCTGCAGCCGCTCACCGGCACCCCCGACGGCGCCTACCTTCCTGCGACCCCCGCCACCACGACCTGGGGCCGGCTGCCCTGCGCCGACGACGCGCCCGCGCTGTCCGTCGAGCCCGGCACCGCGGTCGTCGTCGACACCGTCAGCCACGAGGGGATCCTCGAGGACCAGGGCCGCGACCCGGTCGGCTTCTTCGGCGCCCACGGCGTCGCGTCCACGGACGTCCTGCTCGACGCGATCGCCGTCGCCGCCGACGGGCACCACGACCTCACCGGCGGCCCGCACGTGGTGACCGGCCCGATCGAGGTCCGCGGCGCCGAGCCCGGGGACCTGCTCGCCGTCCGGGTCGACGCGCTCGTCCCCCGGGTGCCCTACGGCGTGATCTCCAGCCGGCACGGGAAGGGCCTGCTCCCCGGCAGCTTTCCCGCCGACGGCCCGCTGACCAGCGTGTTCTGCCTCGTCGAGGACCTGGAGCTCGGGCTCGACGCCGCGCGCGGCACGCTCCCGCTGCGCCCCGGCGACGGCGCCCACCCGGTCCGCTTCCCGCTGGCGCCCTTCCTCGGCGTCATGGGCGTGGCGACACCCGGCCCGCGCCGGCACTCCACCCCGCCCGGCCTGCACGGCGGCAACATCGACATCCGGCTGCTGGTCGCCGGCACCACGCTCTACCTGCCCGTCCAGGTGCCGGGCGCCGGACTGTACGTCGGTGACCCGCACTTCGCCCAGGGCAACGGCGAGATCGCGCTGACCGCGCTGGAGGCGCCGCTGCGCGCCACCCTGACCGTCGACCTCGTGCCCGCCGCGGAGGCCGCGGCCCGCTACGGCGCGGTGGCCGGACCGTTCGTCCGCACCACGGAGTTCCTCGTGCCGACCGGGCTCGACGAGGACCTCGACGTCGCCGTCCAGAAGTGCGGCCGCAACGCGATCGCCCTCCTCGGCGCGCTCTACGGGATGGCCCCGGAGCTGGCCTACGCCTACCTGTCCGCGGCCACGGACTTCGAGATCTCGCAGGTGGTCGACGTGGTGAAGGGCTCGCACGCCCGGATCCGGCTCGCCGACTTCGCGGCCGTGGACCGGCGGGAGGTGCCGCGGTGATCGCCGAGGCCGTGCAGGTCGTCTCGCCCGGGCCGGTGCCCGAGGGCCTGCTCGCGGCGTTCGACGCCTACGAGACCGCGCTGCTGACCAACGACGTCGCCACCCTGGACGCGCTCTTCGCGCCCGGCCCGGCCACCGTCCGGGGCGACGGGACCACCCTGCTCGTCGGGCACGCGGCCATCGCCGGGTTCCGGTCCGGCCGCGCGGTGATCCCCACCCGGCAGGTCGCCGAGCTGCACGTCCGGCCGGTCGGCGACGACGCCGCGCTCGTCATGGCGTCCACCGTGGAGCCCGCGACCGGCGCGACGGGCCTGCAGACCCAGCTCTGGCAGCGGCTCGCCGGCGACTGGAAGGTCACCGCCGCGCACGTCACCCTCCCGAGGACGCAGCCGGCGACGCCCTCCCGCGCCGCGGCCGCGGCTCTCGACCGGTCCGTGTGGCGGGTCGTGGGGACCCCGCTGGTCGCGCCGACCGGCTCCGGTCCGCTCGACGGCGTCACGGTCGCGGTGAAGGACCTGTTCGCCGTGGCGGGGGAGCGGCTCGGCGCCGGCAACCCCGCCTGGCTCGCCGAGCAGGAGCCGCAGGCGTCGACGGCCCCCGCCGTCGCCGCGCTGCTCGCCGCGGGGGCCGAGGTCACCGGCCTCGCCCGCACGGACGAGTTCGCCTACAGCCTCGCCGGGCAGAACGCCCACTACGGCACCGCGCCGAACCCTGCCGTGCCCGGCGGGATCGGCGGCGGCTCGACGAGCGGACCCGCCTCCGCGGTCGCCCTCGGCCAGGTCCTCGTCGGACTGGGGACGGACACCGCCGGGTCGATCCGCGTGCCGGCCTCCTACCAGGGCCTGGTCGGGATCCGCACCACCCACGGCGCGGTACCCCTGGACGGGGTGCTGCCGCTCGCCCCGTCGTTCGACACGGTCGGCTGGCTGGCCCGCGAGGTCGGCCCGGCCCTGCGGGTGGCGGAGGTGCTGCTCCCCGGCGTCTCCGCCACCCCGGCCGCGGTCGCCCCGCCTGCCCGGACGGTCGTGCTGCCCACCGTCGAGACCCACGCGATCCCGGCGGTCGCCGCCGCCTGCGCCGATCGCCGGGCCGCCCTCGTCGGGGAAGGGCTGCTGCCGACCGCCGAGATCGTCGACCTCGCCCCGGAGATCCTCGAGGGGTGGTTCGCCGCGTTCCGCACGCTGCAGGCCTTCGAGGCCTGGGCGGCGCACGGCGACTGGATCACGGCGCATCCCGGTGCCCTGGGCGCGGACGTCGGCGGGCGGTTCGCGGCGGCGGCCGACGTCACGGCGGCCCAGGCCGACGCGGCTCGGGCGACGATCGCCGAGGCCCGGGCGTGGCTCCGCGAGGTGCTCGCCGGGGCCGTGCTCGTCGTGCCCAGCAGCGCCGGCGGCGCCCCCGCCCGGGACTCGAGCGCCGCGGTGGTCGAGGCCGAGCGGGCCGGGACCCTGCGCATGACCTGCCTCGCCGGGCTCGCCGGCGCCCCCGCCGTCTCGGTCCCGCTGCTGCACACCGCCGACGGCCGCCCCGCGGGATTGTGCCTGGTCGGGGCACCGGGCACCGATCTCGACCTGCTCCGCCTCGCCGCGACCCTGGAGGGAGCCGCGTGATCCCCAACCGCTGGGCCTTCGCCGACGGTCGGGTCGACCTCCGCCGGCCCCACCGCGAGCCCCGGCCGGTCGAGCTCAAGGCCCTGCCCGCGCCCGTCACCGCCGACCTCGCGCGCAGCGCGCTGATCGTCGTGGACGTGCAGAACGACTTCTGCACCGAGGGCGGCTGGTTGCACTCGATCGGCGTGGACGTCTCCCCGCTGGCCCCGGCGATCACCGCGCTGCTGGAACTCGTCCCGGCCGCCCGCGCCGCCGGCCTGCCGGTGGTGTGGGTGAACTGGGGGAACCGCGAGGACCGGGCCAACGTCCCGCCCGGCGTCGCGCACGTCTACGACCCCGAGGGCCGCGGCGAGGGCATCGGCGCGGTCATGCCGAACGGCTCCCGGGTCCTCACCAAGGGCTCCTGGGGCGCGGCGCTGGTCGACGGCCTCGTCGCCGAGCCCGGCGACGTGCACGTCGACAAGTACCGGATGAGCGGGTTCTGGGACACCCCGCTCGACTCGATCCTGCGCAACCTGCGCGTGGACACCCTCTTCCTCGCCGGCGTCAACTCCGACCAGTGCGTCTCCTCGACGCTGGTCGACGGCGCCTGCCTGGGCTACGACGTGGTGCTGGTCGACGGCGCCTCCGCCACCACGTCGCCGGCGTTCTGCCACGAGGCGACGCTCTACAACACCCGCCAGTGCTACGGCTTCTCCTGCGACGTCGCGGACCTGCTCGCAGCCCTCCCCGTGAAGGACGGATCGTGACCACCCCTCCGCCGATCCTGCGGCACCTCGACGACATGGCGCCCCGGCTCATCTCGCCCGCCGACACCGTGAAGCTGGCCCTGCTCGCCGGCCCCGCGGACGGCTCGTCCACCAGCGTGTTCTTCGAGGTCTGGGAGCCGGGCGGCAGCCAGCCGGACAACTCGCACCCGGACTCCACGGAGATCTTCGTGATCCTCTCCGGCACCGGTCGCGCGCACTCCGACGAGCACGTCGTGGACCTCGGGGCGGGCGACGCCCTGGTGCTCCACCCCGGCTCGACCCACCGGATCGTCAACACCTCGGCCACCGAGCGGCTCTACGCCGTCACGGTCATGGCCGACGACGACGGCGCCCTCCCCGGCGGCTTCGCCGAGCTCGTCGCCAAGGGCACCGTCACCGAGTGGGACGGCACCGACAGGCAGGTGCTCGCGCGATGAGGCTCGCCCACCTCTCCACGACGGACGTCGCGGCGATCGACAAGACGATTGCCCTCGTCGTCCAGCCCATCGGCGCGATCGAGCAGCACGGCCCGCACCTGCCGGTCATGACCGACACGTTCGTCGGCGAGCAGATCGCGACCCTGGCCGCGGAGCAGACGGACGCCGAGGTCTGGATCCTCCCGACGCTCAGCTACGGAAAGTCCACGGAGCACCTGGGCTGGGCCGGGACCATGAGCCTGTCGAGCGAGACCCTGCTCGCGGTGCTCAAGGACGTCGGCCGCTCGGTCGCCGCCTCGGGCTTCACCCGGCTCGCGTTCGTCAACGGGCACGGCGGCAACCCCGCCTCGCTCGACGTCGCCGCACGCGACATCCGCACCGAGTCCGGCCTGCTGGTCTTCCCCGTGACGACCGGGCGGCTCGGCGCGCCGCAGGGGCTCGAGCTGCCGGACGCCGAGTTCTCCATCCACGGTGGACACCTCGAGACCTCGGTGATGCTGCACCTGGCGCCGGAGACCGTCCACACCGACCGGTTCGTCCTCGGCGGCGACCACCTTCCGGAGCTGTTCCCCGGCGAGCTCAGCCTCGAGGGCGCCCTGCCCACCGCGTGGATCAGCGACGACCTCACCACCAACGGCGTGATCGGCGACCCGCGGGCCGCCACCGCCGAGATCGGCAAGGAGATCGTGACGCACTGGACCGGCCGCCTCGCCTCGGCCTACGCACAGATGTCCGCTTTCGAGTTCCGGACTGCGCGGTGAAGCGCCTGCTGACCGCCGCACTCGGCGGACTCCTCGCGCTCGGCCTGGCCGCCTGCGGCACGTCGGCGGCGCCGGAGAACGCGGGCGCCGAGCCGGTGAGCGTCGTGCTGGGTTGGTACCCGACCGCCGAGTCCGGCGGGTTCTACGCCGCCGAGGAGCAGGGCCTCTACGCGCAGCAGGGCCTGGACGTCGACATCCGGCCCGGCGGCCCGCAGGTCTCGCAGACCCAGGTCGTGGCCTCGGGCCGCGCCGACTTCGGGCTGAGCGACGCCACCACGGTCGCCAACGCGAAGGCGACCGGGATCCCGATCGTCGCCGTCGCCGCGCTGTTCCAGGAGAACCCGGTCGGTGTGATGGTCCACGCGGACAGCGGTGCCCAGGACTGGAAGGACCTCGCGGGCCGCACCTGGTACGTCCAGACCGGCCAGCTCGGCCAGGAGTGGGTCAAGCGCTCCCAGGGCATCGACTTCACCACCGCCGCCTACAACGGCTCGATCGCCACCTTCGTGCACGACGACGCCGCGGTCCAGCAGGGCTGGCCGACCAACGAGGCGTACACAGCGCAGAAGGAGGGCGTGCAGACCCGCTTCCTGAGCTACGCCAGCGCGGGCTACAACCCCTACAACGACGTCATCTTCACGACCGAGGACTTCCTCCGCGACAACCCGGAGAAGGTCAGGTCCTTCCTCGACGCGACGATGCGCGGCTGGTCCGCGTACATGTCGGACACCGCTCTGGCGGAGAAGGTCAACGCCACCCTCCAGCAGGAGAACCCGCAACTCGACGCCGCCGCGAACTGGTTCGCGTGGGACGCCCAGCGGCAGTTCCTCACCGCGGGCGACGGCGCCGCCGCGCTCGGCTCCATGAGCGCCGAGCGCTGGTCCACCCTCGTCGACCAGATGACCCAGCTCGGGGCGCTGAAGCCGGGGCTGGACCCGGCGAGCCTGTTCGACACCTCGGCCCTGCCCACCGTCCCCGCACCCGCGTCGCTGCCGCCGGCACCCGCGGCCTGACCCCACCCGTCGAAGGAGAACCCATGTCGGCATCCCCGTCGACGCAGGCACCCCCGGCCACCGACCTGGTCCGGTTCGCCGGCGTCACCAAGACCTACTCGAACGGCTTCACCGCCCTCGCCCCGGTCGACCTGACGATCGGCGCGGGCAGGATCGTGAGCATCGTCGGCCCGTCGGGCTGCGGCAAGACGACGCTGCTGCGGATGGCGGGCGGGCTGTCCTCGCCCACGACCGGCGAGCTGGCCGTCCACTCCGCGCAGAACTCCTACGTCTTCCAGGACCCCACGCTGATGGCCTGGCGGAGCGTGCTGGCCAACACCGAGCTGGTCTCGAAGATCCGCAAGGTGCCGCGGGCCGAGTGCCGCCGCCGCGCCGTCGAGGCGTTGCGCCTGGTCGGGCTGGAGAACGTGCAGAAGTCCCTGCCGCGGGAGCTGTCCGGCGGCATGAAGATGCGGGTCTCGCTGGCCCGGGCGCTGGCCAGCGAGCCGGACCTGATGCTGATGGACGAGCCCTTCGCCGCGCTCGACGAGTTCACCCGCGACCGCATGGCCGACGAGCTGATCCGGCTGTGGCGCGAGCGGCGCTTCGGCGTCCTGTTCATCACCCACTCCATCCGCGAGGCCGTGAAGATCGCGCACGAGGTCGTGGTCATGGCCTCGGGCCCCGGCCGGATCGTGGAGACCGTGGAGTCCCCGAGCCCGCCGCAGGCGGACGCGGACGCGGCGCGGGACACCGACGCCCTCGACGAGACCGTGAAGTACATCGGCGCGCGATTGGCGGCGGCATGAGCATCGCAGAGAAGACGAGCACCGAGCAGACCCCGCAGACCTCGCGTGCGGAGCAGGTGGCGACCCCGCAGGCGGCGGCCCGCCCGAAGCCGCCGCGCAAGACCCCCTCCGGCCGGACCCTGCTGTCCTTCGTGCTGCCGCCGCTGGTGGTCCTGGTGGTCGCGGTCGCCCTCTGGCAGGCGCTGATCAGCGTCTTCGGCGTGCCGAAGTTCCTGGTCCCCGCCCCCGGGGACGTCCTCGCCGAGATCGGCCCGGCGATCGGCACGCTCGTCGAACCGACCCTGGTCACCATGGGCGAGGCGTACGGCGGGTTCCTGCTCGCCGCCGTCGTCGGGTTCGCGGTGGCGTTCGTGATGGCGCGGTGGAACGTCGCCGAGCGCGGCCTCTACCCGTACATGGTGCTGCTGCAGACCATCCCGATCATCGCGGTCGCGCCGATCCTGGTGGTCTGGCTCGGCCCCGGCCCGACGACGAACACCGTGGTCGCGGCCATGATCGCCGTCTTCCCGGTCACCGCGAACACCCTCACCGGGCTCAAGTCCACCGACCGGAACCTCGTGCAGCTGTTCGCCATGGCCGGCGCCACCAGGCGCTACGAGATGGGCGTGCTGCGGATCCCGTACGCGCTGCCCTACGTCCTGACCGGCCTGCGGATCGCCGCCGGCTCGTCCGTCATCGGCGCCATCGTCGGCGAGTTCGTCGCCGGCATCGGCGGTGGCCAGGGCGGCCTGGGCTACGTCATCACCTCGACGGCCCAGCAGCTGCTCATGCCCCGCCTCTTCCTGGCCGTCATCGCCGCGAGCTGCGTCTCGCTGCTGCTGTTCGGGCTCGTCCGGCTGGTGGAGGTGCTCACGCTGCGGCGCTGGCACGAGTCCGCCATGTCCCACGACGACTGAACCCGGCCGACCGACCCTGATCCCCGGGAGCTCCCCCATGCGCATCGACACGAACATCCTCGGCGCCGTCCGGATGCCCGACGCCGGCGTCGACGGTCCGCCCGCCACCTCGCGCCGTTACGGCCGCGAGGACTACGCCACCGCCTTCGGCGACTTCGTCGCCCTCTCGCAGGTCGCCGACGAGGCCGGCTTCGACACCTTCTGGTACACCGAGCACCACTTCCAGCACGAGGGCTACGAGGTCGTCCCGAACCAGGTCCTGCTGGGCCTGTACTCCGCGGCCGTGACCCGGCGCATCCACTTCGGGCAGATGTTCAACATCGTCCCGCAGTGGAACCCGCTGCGGCTGGCCGAGGACTTCGCCGCGGCGGACATCCTCACCGGCGGCCGGATGCGGTTCGGCGTCGGCCGCGGCACCGTGCCCCGCGAGATGCAGACCCTCGGCGCTCGGATCGAGTCCGGCGACAACGCCATGGACGCCTCCGCCGAGCAGGCCAACCGCGAGCACTTCGCGGAGGCCATGGCCGCGATCCGCGCCGCGTTCGGCCAGGACCGCTTCGCGCACCGGGGGACCCACTTCGCGTTCCCACCGGACGGCATCCCGGACCGCGGCGGCTTCGTGCAGGACCTCGCGTTGGTGCCGAACGTGACCCGCGAGGTCGAGATCTACCAGGCCTGCACGTCGCCGCGCACCGTCGACTACGTGGCCGAGCACGGGCACGTCGGCGTCTACACGCGACAGTCGCCGCAGCGGCTGGCCACGGCCTGGGCGCAGCACGCCGAGCTGACCGCGAAGCACGGCCGGCCGACGGAGGTGGGGGAGGAGCAGATGCTCGTCCTGCACGTCAACGTCGCGCCCACGCACGAGGAGGCCGTCGCGCTGGCCCGCCCCGGGCACGACGAGCTGGTCAAGCTGCTCTCGCCCTACGGCCGGTTCGCCACCTACGACCCGCCCGCGGGGCTCGACGTCACGCCGTTCGACTTCGCGCCGACGCTGGAGGAGTCGATGCGGCAGCGCATCTACGTCGTCGGCGACTTCGACACCGTCGCCGAGCAGATCGCCGAGTACCGCGAGATGCTGGGCCTGCGCCGGCTGTCGGTGGCGATGGACGCGCTGGGTCTCACCCCCGAGCAGCAGCAGGACCAGCTGCGGATGTTCGCCGCCGAGGTGGCGCCGCGGCTCGGGATCGCGATGTCGGCCTCGGGCCAGCAGGGGCTCGAGGTCGCGGCGTGACCGCGACGACTCCCGGCCTGGCGGCGATCCGGTCGCTCGCCGCGACCGACGGCACGCGGATGCTGGCGGACCTGGAGTCCGGCGCCGTCACCGCCGTCGAGCTGCTCGAACGGCACCTCGCCCTGCTGGACGGGCCCGGGGCCGCGCTGAACGCGGTGGTCGACACCGACCGGGCCGGGGCGCGCCTGGCCGCCGAGGCCGTCGACGCGGCCCGGGCGGCCGGGGAGCCGGTCGGCCCGCTGGCCGGGCTGCCCGTCACGATCAAGGACGCGTTCGACGCGGCCGGCACGCGCACCTCGCACGGGCGGCTCTCCGACGCGCGGCGGGCCAGGGTGGACTCGCCGCTGGTCCGGCGGCTGCGCGAGGCCGGCGCCGTGGTCGTCGGCAAGACGAACGTGCCGGTCTACCTCGCCGACCACCAGTCGGTGAACGAGGACTTCGGGCGCACCCGCAACCCGTTCGACCCAGAGCGCTCGCCGGGCGGGTCGTCGGGCGGGTCGGGGGCCGCGGTGGCGGCCGGGCTCGCGGTGGCGGACTTCGGCAGCGACCTCGCCGGGTCGCTGCGGGTCCCGGCCGCGTGGTGCGGGCTGTTCGGCCACCGGCCCTCCAACGGCATCGTGTCCAAGCTCGGGCACATGCCGTGGCCGGAGGGCGGGCTGCTGGAGCCGATGGTCTCGGCCGTGGGCCCGATGACCCGCTCCGCCGCGGACTCCGCCCGGTTCCTCGACGCGATCGCCGGCGCCGAGGGGCTGGACGCAAACGCCTGGCGGCTGGAGCTGCCGCCCGCGCGAGTAGCGTCGCTGGCCGGCACGCGGGTGGCCGTGTGGCTCGAGGACCCCGCCTGCCCGGTCGACACCGAGACCCGGGATGCGATCCGTGCCTTCGCCGACGCCCTGGACCGGGCGGGTGCGCAGGTCGAGGAGCTGACCGACCCGCCGGTGCGGGGGGAACAGGCGATCGAGCTGTTCGTGCGCCTGCAGGCCGGCGAGGTCGTGCACGGGCTGGACCCCGAGGCGTTCGCGCGCAGCGTGCACCTGGCCGGGGCCGGCGCGGCCGGTCGCGCGGGTGCCATGGCCCGCGGGCACGTCCAGTCCTTGCGCGACGCGCTGAACGACTTCGAGGCGCAGCGCGCGATCGCCGCCCGCTGGGCGGAGATCCACGAGCGGCACCACGTGGTGCTGTGCCCGGCGGCACCGTGCGCGGCGCCGCTCCACTCGGACGTCCCCGCCGACCGTCGCACGCTGCTCCTCGACGGGCTCGAGGTGCCGGCCGCCGACGCCGTCGGCGCCTGGAGCCGGATCTCCAGCCTCGGTCGGGGTCCGGCGACCGTCGTGCCGCTGGGTGCGGGTGCGGTGTCCGGGCTGCCGATCGGCGCCCAGCTGCTGGGCCCCTACCTCGACGACCGCACGCCGCTCGCCGTGGCCGCGCTCGCCGAGGAGGCCGGGCTCGTCGGGTTCACGGCACCGGAGGGCTTCTGATGCCCGACACCCTTCCCGACGCCCTCGCCGAGGAGCTGCAGGCCCTGCTCGGCGACGCCGCCGAGGTCGGCGCCGACGAGGCCGCCCGCAAGGCCGCGACCAAGGACTTCTCCTGGGTCTCGCCGATCATCCACGGCAGCATCCCCCGGACCCTGCCCGACGCCGTCGTCACGGTGCGGTCGGTCGACGCCGTCCGCGCCCTGGCCCGTTTCGCGCACGAGCGCGGCATCCCGCTCACCGCACGCGGCAAGGGCACGTCGAACTACGGGCAGATCATCCCGCTGGCGCGGGGGATCATGGTGGACTTCCACGAGCTCGCCGGCGACATCGCACTGGACGACGGCGTGGTCACCGCCCTGCCCGGGACCACCTGGCACGACCTGTTCGCCTTCCTCGAGGGCACCGGCCGCGAGCCGGCGATGTTCCCGACCACGCTGAACAGCACCGTCGCCGGGTACGTCGGCGGCGGCGCCGGGGGACCGGGCTCGATCGAGCACGGCTTCAACCACGAGGGGTTCGTGCAGAGCCTGACGCTCGTGCCCGTCACGGCGGACGCCGAGCCCGTCGAGGTGCGGTTCCCGGAGACCACCCCGCACGTGCACGCCTTCGGCACCACCGGCTTGATCGTGCGGGTCGGCCTGCGGACCGTGCCGGCGCTGGAGCGGACCGCCGTGTTCGCCTCCGTGCCGGACCTCGACGCCGGCGCCGCGATGGCGCTGGAGATCCTGCGGTTCCGGCCGGCACCGCAGATCCTGGCGGTCACCGAGCCCGAGCTGGCGGCACTCTTCCCCGAGGACCCGGGCTTCGAGCCGGGTCGGACCAACCTGCGCGCGGTCGTCGACGTCGACCAGGCGGACGCGGTGCGGGAGATCGTCGAACGGGGCGGTGGCCGGGTGACCGGCGTGCGGCCCGACGCGGTCCGCTACCTCGCGACCTTCATCAACAACCACACCACGGTGCGGGCCAAGGCCAAGCGCCCCGAGCTGTACCACGTCCTGGTGCGCGGGAACGCGATCCTCGGCAAGCGCGCCCTGATCGCCGACGCCTTCGCCGACGCGACGGTGCAGCTGGAGGGCATCCGCGGCCCCGAGGGCCCCTGCCTGATGGCGCGGATCCTCGCCCCGCACCGCGACGACGCCCTGGTGCACGCGGGCATGGACCGGCTGCGCGCCGAGGGCCTCGCCGTCGACAGCCCGCACAGCTGGGTGGTGCACGAGGACATGCCGCCCCGCTGGGCCGCGGCGGACCGCTTCGACCCGCTCGGCCTGCTCAACCCCGGCAAGCTCCCGCGGGACCGACGGGCCGCCGAGCAGGAGCCGAGGGCCGAGGATCATGGTCCGTCGACCCTCAGCCCCTGCTGATCAGCGCGGTCGGGCGCCGGCGCAGGCGCGCGGTGCGCCAGGAGCGGTTGCCGACGCGGGTCCGGTGCGCCTCCCACCAGGAGGTCCTCCGGGCCGACGCGACGGCGGCGACGGCATGCCGGGCCGGTCCCCCGGAGCGGGCGACTGCGCGGAATTCCTCGTCCATCGGGATGACTCCGAATCGGATGTAGGAGTGATTGCGGTCACTCCGAGCGTATCCACGCACTACGCGGAGTGGTCCATGGCGCGGTCCGGAACCGTCGGTGAATGGCGAGGTCAGGACGCCGAGCGGGGGAGCGTGTCGCACGGTTGCCGGACGGTCCGTGCCCGGCGCCGGCGCCGGCGTTCGGACGTGGGCGAGATCGCGCAGGCGGGGCGTTCCCGAGCCGGTAGACAGACTCCGTGAACACCGCGCCGACCACCGCGCACACGAGCGCGCCCCGTCCGGTCTACCTCGACTGCGACACCGGCATCGACGACTCCATGGCGCTGGCCTACCTGCTGCGCTCGCCGGAGGTCGAGCTGGTGGGGGTCGGCACGGTCAGCGGGAACGTCGACGCCGCCCGCGCCGCCCGCAACACGCTGGACCTGCTCGCGCTCGCGGGCCGGCCGGACGTCCCGGTCGCCGTCGGGGCGCACCACCCGCTGGCCGGGGAGTTCGCCGGCCCGGTGCCGCACATCCACGGGGAGAACGGGGTCGGCGGGATCGCCCTGGCCCCGTCGGACCGCCGGCCGGTGGCGGAGGACGCCGCGACCCTGCTCGGGCGCCTCGCCCGCGAGCACGCCGGGGCGCTGTCGGTGATCACGGTCGGCCCCACCACGAACATCGCCACCGCGCTGCGCCGGGACCCGGAGCTGCCCGGCCTGGTCCGGGACGTCACCACCATGGGCGGCGCCGCGCTCGTGCCCGGCAACGTCACCGCGGTCGCCGAGGCCAACGTCCGGAACGACCCGGAGGCCGCGGCCGAGCTGATCGCCGCGCCGTGGGACGTCATGCTGGTACCGCTCGACGTGACCCTCGAGAACCAGCTGACCGAGGCCGACCGCGAGGCCCTCCTCGGCGCCGACGACCCGTTGGCACAGGCCGTCGGGGCCATGCTCGACCACTACTTCGGCTTCTACACGCCGCTCTACGGGAGGCGGGGCTGCGCGCTGCACGACCCGCTCGCCGCGGCGATCGCCGTCGGCTCGGTCCAGCCGACCCGCGCCCCCGCCGTCGAGCTCGTGATCGACACGACCCACGGCCCCGGGCGCGGGCAGACCATCGCGGACCTGCGTGGGCAGCGGCTCGGCCCCGTCGACCGGCCGGGGGTGCGCACCCGGGTGGTGCTCGACACCGACCGCCCGCTCGGCCCGCTCCTCGTGGAGCGGCTGCTCGGCACCGCCCGCGCGGCGGCCTGACGGCACGGGGGCGTCCGCGCTGCTCCTTCGCGCCGCGCGCTGGTCGCGCGCGCGGCCTCCGTTCGGGGTACCGTCGGCGCAGGGTGAAGCAGGCCGCCCGTTCGTCCTCGAGAGGAGAGGCGGCCGATGACGCTCGCCCATCCCGCTCCGATGGCCATCGACGTTCCCGACCCGGGCGCGTACACCATCCGGCTCCGTGGCCACCTCGACCGGCTGACCGGCGCACGGCTGCTCCGCCTGGTCGACGCGCGGCTGCAGCTGGCCCGGCACGGGCACGCCGCCACCCGGCACGTGCTCGTCGACGTCACGGAGGTCGACTCGATCGGCCCGGGCGCGCTGGCCGCCCTGCGGCACGCCCACCACGCGGCCGACCGGTACGGCGTGACCCTCGACCTCGTCGGCGCGAGCGTGCTCGCCGGACGGCTGGGCACGACGGACCGGCAGGCGCTGTCGCGGTTCCGGTCGTTCCCGACCGTCGCCGCGGCACTGGCGGCCCTGGAGGCGGAGGCCTGACCCGGGGACCGCTCAGGGGCGTGGGGGCGCAGGAGGTCCTGCACCTCCGGGCCGGAAGAAGTCCGCGGTGGCGACCGCCGACTGCCCGCCCGGCGCAGGTCAGCCGCCGGTCGCGGCGCGGTGCGCGGCGGTGACCACCGCGGCGACGACCTCCACCTCGGCCTCGTCGCGCGGCGCCGGCACGAGCACCAGCCCGGCGGCGAGCCGGACGCCGGCGAGCGGGTGCGCGAGCGCCCAGCCCTTGCCGAGGGCGTCGTAGGCCAGGGCGTCGGGCAGGGCGAGGTGCAGGCTGCCGTCGGGGTGCAGGTGGGCGAGCTCCCGCTCGGCGGGGTGGACCAGGGTCGCGGGATCGGCGGGACCGTCGAGGAACACCGACCGAGTGCCCGCCGGGCCGATCACCGCCGGCCCCTCCCGGCCCAGGTCGCGGATCCCGCACGGCCACGTACGCCACGGGCCCGTGCGGCAGCCACGGCGAATCTCGATCATGGAGTGCTCGCTGGTGCCGTTGCCGTGCAGCACCACGACCAGGGGTGCCGCCGGGTGCGGTGACCCCCACCGCGCGACCATCGGCTCGTCGCCGGGACCGGTGGAGCGCGCGCCGACCGTCATCCGGCGACCGTAGGACGGGGACGGGGCCGGGTCCGTCTCAGTTCGACGCACCCGCCGGCCCGGCGGGATCGGACCCCGGACCGTCCTCCCGGACCGCGGGTCAGCCCTCCCGGAGGTCCCCGTACGCCACCACGGACAGGAACCGGATCGGCAGGGACACGAGCTCCCGCGGGCCGTGCACGCCCTCGCCGTCGAGCTGCAGGGCGTCGCCGGGGCGCAGGGTGTAGCTCGACTCGCCGTGCCCGTAGACCATCTCGCCCTCGAGCATGTAGAGCAGCTCGGTGCCGGGGTGCTGGAAGAGCGGGAACTCCTCGCTGCGCTCGGTGAGCGTGACGAGGTGGGCCTCCATCCGCTTGTGCGGCCCGCGCAGCGCGCCCAGCAGCGTGTAGTCGTGGCCCACGCGGGTGCCGCGGGCGACGATCCGGGCGCCGGACCCGGCCGGCGTGAACACGGCCTCGCGCGGGGTGTCGGCGCCGCGGAAGAGTGAGGTCACCGGGACGTCGAGGGCGTCGGCGAGGCGGGCGAGCGTGGTCAGGCTGCACGAGGTCTGCGCGTTCTCGATCTTGGACAGCATCGGCTTCGAGACGCCGGTCCGCACGGCCATGTCCGCCAGCGTCAGCCCCGCGGCCTGCCGCAGCCGCCGGACCTGGACCGCGATCGCACGCTCGAGCCTGCCCTCCTGCGGCGCGGGCTCGACGACCTCGCGAGCCGCCGGACCGTGCTCCGGCACCGACGGAACCTGTTCGCTCGCACCCTCCACGGGCCGAGGCTAGCCCAGGAGGCGGCGAGGCCCGGTCGCGCCGAGTGCCGGCGATGGCGAGGTCCCGGGGCAGGTGGCCGCTCGTCCCCTCCGGACGGACGCGGCCGGGCCGTTGATCGTGCACAGAGCGTCGTTCGGCGCCGAATCATCACTCGGACGTGTGAACTCCGGCCGTCCCGGTAATCATCTGACAGCGACGTGAACGAGCCCTTCAGGAGTGCCGCAGTGCGAGACGATTCCTCCGGCGTCACCGCCGCGGATGTCCGCGGAGTCACCTGGGCGGAGGGTCATCCGCCCTGGTGGAAGGCCTGCGCGGGGCGTCGCGGGCGGGCCGGTCCGTCGGCCGCCTGACCGCTCCCCGTCCCTTTCCGACCGTTTCCGCCGTCCGATTCGACGTGGCGCGGAACGGTTCGACGTGGCGACGTCCGGAAACCGGGGCAGGCTCCCCGTGACCCGGCCCCGACCGTCGCCCGCACCGCCCCGGCGGTCACGGGGGTGGTGATCCGGTGCCGCCCCGGCCCGCGTGCCCCCGAACGCGGGTCCGGGGCGGCCCCGCGTCCGGCGTGTCCGGAGCGCCACGGCACCGTTCCGTCGGGCCGCTCCGGATGGCACGATCGGACCCGTCCTGAACGATCGATCAGGACGGCGTGCGACGACGGACGGGAGCGGGCGTGATCGACCTGACGGGCCTCAACGCGGTGGTCACCGGCGGCAACGGCGGCATCGGGCTGGGCATGGCGACCGGCATGGCGAAGGCCGGCGCGAACATCGCGATCTGGGCGCGGAACGAGGCGAAGAGCGCGGAGGCGGTCGCCGGGCTCGAGAAGCTGGGCGTGCGCGCGCTGGCCCTGACCTGCGACGTCGCCGACGAGGCCCAGGTGGCGGACGCGATGGAGCGCACGGTCGCGGAGCTCGGCCCGCTGGGCTGCCTGGTCGCGAACTCCGGCACCTCGGGCCGGCACACCGTCGTCGAGAGCTCGCTCGAGGACTGGCGGCGGATCATGAGCGTGAACCTCGACGGCGCGTTCCTGTCCTGCCGGGAGGCCGCGCGCCGGTTCGTCGACCAGGGCTCCGGCGGCTCGATCGTCGTCGTCAGCTCCATGATCAGCGCCTTCGGCGGCATGGGGCAGTCGGCCTACGCGGCGAGCAAGACCGGGTTGCTCGGCCTGAGCCGGACGCTCGCCGTCGAGCTGGCCCGGCACCGGGTGCGCGTCAACGCCCTGATCCCGGGCTGGACGGTCACCGGGCTGAGCTCCGGCGGGTACGCCGACGACCGCTTCCGGACCGCCACCACCCAGCGCACGCCGGTGCGGCGGTGGGCGGACCCGGCGGAGTTCGAGGAGATCGGGGCCTACCTCGCGGACCCGTCGCTGACCTTCCACACCGGTGACGAGGTCCGGCTCGACGGCGGCTACACGATCTTCTGAGCGGAGCTCGCGGAGCGAGCATCCCTCTGAGCGGAGCTCGCGGAGCGAGCATCCCTCTGAGCGGAGCGAGCATCGGTACCGACGCTCTGGAACCCTGGACGGGGTGAGCACGACGAGGCGGACCGGCGTGGCCGGGGCCGTGGTCGGCGCGGCGGCGGCCGGGATCGGCTGGGCCGCGCGCGACTACCGGCGATGGAAGGCCCTGGGCCCGGGCGGCGTCCCGGCGAACCCGGTCGGATGGCTGGCGGTCAGCGGGATGCGGCTGCGCGCCCGCGAGCCCTACACGTGGCGGCAGGCGGGCAGCGGGGACGTCGACCGCGCGCTGCTCACCCTGCCCCCGCGGGCGGGGGAGCGGCCGGAGGTGGGCCCGTACCCCGTCCCGCACCGGGTTCTGACCCAGCACGCGGACCAGGCGCAGGTCGCGGCTCTGCAGGACGTGGTCGAGGAGTTCGCCGGGCGCGAGGGCCTCGAGATGCGCACCAGCGGGTGGGAGAAGCACCATCCCGCGCTGTGGCGGGTGGGCGAGGGTGGCCGCACGGCCGAGATCGGGCACGTCCACCCGGGGGACGGCTCGATGCACGTCGCGTTGTCCCCGCTCGACGCCCGCGTGGTCGTCGCCCGCCGGTGGGGCGAGTTCCATCCGCTGGCGGGTGTGATGCTCGGGCTGCCCGAGGGCTACGTGCTGCTCTATTCGCCGCGGAACGAGACGGAGATCGGGCACCTGCGGTCGATCCTGGAGGCCGCGGCCCGCTGAGGCGCCCGCGCGGCACAGGCCACGCCGGGCGCGGCGCCCACCCCCCGGTCGGCGCCGCGCCCACGCCGGAGCCCGCTCAGTGGCGGCTGCCGCAGGGCCGACGTCCGGTGAGCGTGCCCAGCAGCAGGACCGCGCCCCACGGGCCCGCGACCCACACCGGCCAGAAGGGCAGCGGGTGCCCGGCGCCGAGCGAGGTCGCCACCCACACGACCAGACAGATCGCGTTCACCACGACCCACGGCACCCACGCCGCCGCGAGCGGCAGGCCGGGCGGCAGCGGGGGGAACGGCGGGACCGGTCGCCTGCGGGGTGCCGTCTGGCGTGCCGCCGCCTGCGGGGCGGGGAGGTCGGCGAAGACCGCGTCGAGCTCCGCCCGGGTACGCGCGGCGTACACCCGCCCCACCCGTTCCTCGTACTCCGCCAGATCGAGCCGGCCCGCGCCCACCTGCCCGGCGAGCCGGGCCGCCCCGCGCTCCCGCTCGTCGTCCCCGATGCGCAGGTCCGTCCGCGGTCCCGTCCGCAGGTCCGTGCGGCCCGGCTGTCCGGTCGACGCGTCCTGGTGCGCCATCACCACCACCCCCGTCCGAGGACACGAGTGTGCTCCGGACAGGTCCGACATGTCAAGTTCGACATGTCGATTCAGGAAGGCGGCACGGCGCACCTCAGCACGAGCATCGAGCGGGGCGCCAGACGCAGCCGCGCCCCCGCCTTCTGGTTGCGCCGGCGGGTGTTCGCCAGCAGGGGGTCCGAGGTGTCGACGGCCGTCTCCCACACCCGGCCGTACTCCTCACCGGGCAGCGTGAACTGGACCTGCTGGTGGTGCGCGTTGATCAGCAGCAGGAAGGAGTCGTCCACGACCTGCACGCCGAGGTGGTCGCGGTCCGGGATGCCCTTCCCGTTGAGGTAGATCGCCAGCGACTGGGTGTGCGCGCGCTCCCAGTCCTCGTCGGCCATGTAGTTGCCGTCGGGCCGCAGCCAGGCGATGTCCTCCATGCTCGACCCCTGGATGGGCCGGCCCTGGAAGAACCGCTGCCGCCGGAAGATCGGGTGCTTCGCGCGCAGCGCCGTGAGACAGCCGACGAACTCGGTGAGCACCTCGTGCTCGCGCGCGCGTTCCCAGTCCACCCAGGACAGCTCGTTGTCCTGGCAGTAGACGTTGTTGTTGCCCTGCTGGGTGCGGCCGAGCTCGTCGCCGTGCGCGATCATCGGGACGCCCTGCGAGAGCAGGAGAGTGGTGAGGATGTTGCGCTTCTGCCGCTCGCGCAGCGCGTGGACCTGGACGTCCTCGGTCGGGCCCTCCGCGCCGTGGTTCCACGAGCGGTTGTGGCTCTCCCCGTCCCGGTTGCCCTCGCCGTTGGCCTCGTTGTGCTTCTCGTTGTAGGAGACGAGGTCCTCGAGGGTGAAGCCGTCGTGCGCGGTCACGAAGTTGATGGACGCGATCGGCCGCCGGTTGTCCGTCTCGTACAGGTCCGACGAGCCGGTGAACCGGGCGGCGAACTCGCCGAGGCTGGCCGGCTCGCCGCGCCAGAAGTCCCGGACCGTGTCGCGGTAGCGCCCGTTCCACTCCGTCCACAGCGGCGGGAACCCGCCCACCTGGTAGCCGCCGTCGCCGACGTCCCACGGCTCGGCGATCAGCTTCACCTGGCTCACCACCGGGTCCTGGTTGACCAGGTCGAAGAAGGCGGACAGCCGGTCGACGGCGTGGAACTCGCGGGCGAGGGAGGAGGCGAGGTCGAACCGGAAGCCGTCGACGTGCATCTCGGTGACCCAGTAGCGCAGCGAGTCCATGAGCAGCCGCAGCGACTCGTGGTGGCGGACGTTGAGGCTGTTCCCGGTGCCCGTGGTGTCGAAGTAGTACATCGGGTCGCCGTCGACCAGCCGGTAGTAGGCGTGGTTGTCGATGCCGCGGAAGGAGAGCGTCGGGCCCAGGTGGTTGCCCTCGGCCGTGTGGTTGTAGACGACGTCGAGGATCACCTCGATGCCCGCCCGGTGCAGCGCCCGCACCATCGACTTGAACTCCGCGACCTGCTCGCCCCGGGTACCGAAGCAGGCGTAGCCGTTGTGCGGGGCGAAGAAGCCGATGGTGTTGTAGCCCCAGTAGTTGCGCAGGCCCTTGTCGTGCAGCGTCGAGTCGTGCACGAACTGGTGCACCGGCATGAGCTCGACGGCGGTGATCCCGAGCCTGCGGAAGTGCTCGATCATGACCGGGTGCGCCAGGCCGGCGTAGGTGCCCCGGACGTCCTTCGGGATGTCCGGGTGCCGCATGGTCATGCCGCGGACGTGCGCCTCGTAGACGACGGTCTCGTTGTACGGGATCCGCAGCGGGCGGTCGTCCTGCCAGTCGAAGTACGGGCTGACCACGACGGACGTCATCGCGTACGGGCCCGAGTCCATGTCGTTGTAGGAGTTCGGGTCGCCGAAGCGGTAGGAGAACAGCGCCTCGTTCCAGCGGTACTCGCCGTCGACGGCCTTCGCGTAGGGGTCGAGCAGCAGCTTCGACGGGTTGCACCGCAGCCCGGCGCGCGGGTCGTACCGGCCGTGCACCCGATAGCCGTAGCGCTGGCCCGGCCCGACGCGCGGCAGGTACCCGTGCCAGATCAGGCCGTTGCGCTCGGGGAGGACGACGCGCTCCTCGGCGCCGTCGTCGTTCACCAGGCAGAGTTCGATCCGCTCCGCGACCTCCGAGAAGATGGCGAAGTTGGTCCCGCCGCCGTCGAAGGTGGAACCCAGCGGGTAGGGCGAGCCGGGCCAGATGTGCACGTGTCCTCCGGGCGTGACGAGCGAAGGACAGTTCTAACCCGGCCGGGCGAGGTCGGCCACTCCGGGCGAACCGGGCGTGTCGGCGTTGCGCCGTGCGGGCGTGCCCGGGAGGGCGGGTGGGGGAGGGGGAGGACGCAGTGGGTGCCCCTCCCGAGGGGGTGTCCCGGCCGCGGGCCGACCGCGATGATGGGCCCGGCCGCACCGCCGACCGGAAGGACCGTCGTGGACTTCACGCTCCCCGAGACCGCCCTCGCCGTCCAGGAGGGCGTGCGCGCGATCGGCGCCCGCTACGACCACGCCTACTGGTCGCGGCTGGAGGAGGAGCACCGCTTCCCGTGGGAGGTCTGGACGGACCTGGCCGACGGCGGCTGGCTCGGGCTGACCGTGCCGGAGGAGTACGGCGGCGGCGGGCAGGGGATGCTCGAGCTGGCCGTGGCCTGCGAGACCCTGGCTGCGTCGGGCGGGACCGGCGGGACCTTCCTCTACGTCCTCACCCCCGGCTTCGGTGCGACCACGCTCGCCCGGCACGGCAGCGAGGAACAGAAGAAGCGGCTGCTGCCCGGCCTCGCCTCGGGCGGGACCCAGTTCTGCATGGCCCTCACCGAGCCGGACGCGGGCAGCGACGCGCTGCGCATCCGCACCCGCGCGGTCCGGGACGGCGGCGACTTCGTGATCAACGGACAGAAGATCTGGATCTCCGGGCTGGAGAACGCCGACTGGATGATCGCGATCACCCGCACCGTGCCCGCCGAGGAGGCGAAGCCCCGGACCAGCGGGTTCACCCTGTTCCTGGTCGACGTCAAGGAGGCCGTGGCCGCGGGGACCCTGCAGTACACCCCGATCCCGAAGCTGGGCAGCAACGTCGTCACCTCCAGCCAGGTCTTCTTCGACGACGTGCGGGTCCCGGCCGAGAACGTCCTCGGCGAGGTCGACGGCGGGTTCGCCGTGCTGTGGGACGTCCTCAACCCCGAGCGCATCCTCGCCGCCGCCGGCGGCGTGGGCACCGCCGACGCCGCGCTGGACGTCGCGGTGCGGTACGCGAAGGAGCGCCAGGTCTTCGGTCGCCCCATCGGCGCCAACCAGGGCATCCAGTTCCCGCTCGCGCAGATCAAGGCCAAGACCGAGCTCGGCAGGCTGATGACCTACAAGGCCGCGTGGCTCTTCGACCGGGGCCTGCCGTGCCACGCCGAGACCAACATCGCGAAGCTCACCGGCGCGCAGGTCGGGTGGGAGGCCGCCAACCAGGCCTTCCAGACCTTCGGCGGCATGGCGTACTCGAAGGAGTACCCGGTGGAGCGGCTGTTCCGCGACTCCCGCATCGCCCGCAACATCCCGGTCGCCGAGGAACTGGTCCTCGCCCACATCGGCACGCAGGTTCTGGGCCTGCCCCGCAGCTACTAGTCAGGTCAGGACGAGCGGCGGGCCCGAGTCGAGCAGCAGGCGCATCGACGGCGCGCCGTCCGGGCTCAGCGAGATGCCGGGGAGGCGCGGACCCGGCGCGACGACGCCCGTCATCCGGGTGGCGACGATCCCGCTCGCGCCCCCCGGGTGCGGCGGGACCGGCCGGTGCGACAGGCCGGCCAGCGTGGCGTCCGACAGCTCCGCGACGGCGAGGAAGGGCATGTCCGGCTCGCCCTCGTGGACCGCGAGGGTCGGTCCGTTCGGCACGGTGTACCGGCGGAAACGGCCCTCGGGCACCGTGCCGCGCAGCACGATCCCGAACGGGTACGCGGTGCGGGCGCAGCGCGCCGCGAACCCCAGCCCGGACGCCCGCTCGACCTCCGGCTCGTCGATCCACAGCAGCTCGACGTAGTGCCGGGAGAAGACGATCCGCCGGTTGCGGGTGCCCTGCCCGACGTGCCGGGTGCCGTCGTCGAGCAGCAACCCCTCGGGCGGGTCCGGGGGACCGGGCAGGAAGGCGATCAGGTGGTCCAGCTCCAACACCGGTCCAGCATCCCGTGCAGGCGTGGGAGTGCGGACGCGGGTATGCAGTGGGGGTGATCGATCGGTTCGACGGCTGGATCGCAGGCCTGGGCACGCGCGCAGGGCTGCGCGTCGTCGTGGGGCACTGGCCGCGCTCCCCGCTGGGCTCCTTCACCGACGTCATGGTGGAGCGCCCGGACGGGCACCGGATGCTGCTCGCGCCCGACGACCGCGTCGCCGGGTTCGTCTCGGCCACCTACACCTTCGACGAGGTGCGGCTCGGCCCGGTCGACCACGAGATCCGCGGCGACCGCCGGCAGGTCCGGGCGGGCCCGCTGGAGTGCGCGTTCGGGGTCGGCGGCCGGACCCCGCTCGGCCTGCTGCTCCGCGCGGTGCCCCGCCGGCTCGCGACCGCGCCCCGGTGGATCGGGACGATCGACGCCGTCGCCCGCCGCGTCCTGCCGGGGGTCCGGACCGTCGGCAGCGCGGGCGGTGGCCGCACGGAGTACTACGGCGCCCTCGACCTGCACCGCCTCACCGCCGCCGTGGTCCGGTGGGAGGGCGAGGACCAGGGCCCCCTCGCCCCCGTGCACCCACCCGTCCGCTTCGGCTTCGGCTCCACCCCCACGGCACCCAGCCTGGTCCGCATCACGACCCTCGTCGAGAGGCCCTGAGGCGCCTCGTCAGGCCGCGTGCAGCGGCGGGAAGAGCCGGTTCGCCAGGCATCCCTGCAGGTAGGGCACCCCGGCGGTGTAGCCCGAGCCCGGTGCGGTGCCGAGCATCCTGACGGTGAGCCCGCGGTGCGCGGACTTCCAGCGCTGCTGGGAGTCCTCCAGCGCGTGCAGCGCCCGGTCCGGCGCGAGGCGGTCCTCGGGCCGCAGGCGGTCGCGGCGCTCCCGGTAGGCGGCGCAGAGCGAGTCCTGGTCCTGCACGGCCAGAACCGCGGCGCGCACGCCACGGACGTTGCCGAAGGCCTCGGACCCCAGCCGCGCGCGGTCCGGACGGCCGCACGCGGCCTCGAAGCGCTTGTCCTGCGCGGACCGGATCGCGCTGGCGCCCTCGGTGAAGCGGCGCCGTTCGCTCCCGTGCCCGACCCGACGCTGCAGCGGGTTCGCCCCCTGGGGGTGCGGCAACCGAACGCACCCGCCGGAACGCCTTCCGCGCTCGCCCAGGTGGGGAGGCGCTTCCCGCGGGTACGTCCCCGCCGATGGTGCAGACCTTCCTCCCGTACCCCGACTTCGCCGCCAGCGCGAAGGTGCTCGACGACCGGCGGCTGGGCAAGCAGCGCGTCGAGGCGCTGCAGATCCTGCGCGCGCAGACCCGGGCGGGCTACGGCTGGCAGCACCATCCGGCGGTGCGGATGTGGCGCGGCCACCCCGAGGGCATCGCCGCGTACGCGCTGGCGATCTGCGAGGAGTGGGTGGCCCGCGGCAAGGCCGACACGGTGGCCGACTCGGTACGGGCCGACCTCGAGGCCGCGGGGCTCCCGCCGCCCCGAACCCAGGCCGAGCTCGCCGCGGCCGGCCGGCTCCCGGACTGGCTGGGCGACGACCGGCTCCACGGCAGCCACCGCCGCGTCCTGGTCGGGAAGCTGCCGGAGCACTACGCCCCGCTCTTCCCCGACGACGAGCCCGACCCGACGTACTACTGGCCGGTCTGACCCGGTGCTCAGCCCTTCGGCTTCAGGCTCGCCCCCGCGTCAGAGACCAGGGTGGTGCCCGTGATGTGCTCCGCGCCCTCGTCGCAGAGGAAGACGACGGCGACGGCGATGTCCTCGGGCGTGCCCGCCCGGCGCAGTGGTGTCGTCTTCTCCACCCGGCCGACCAGCTCCTCGTACCGCTCCTGGCCGAGGGGCCCGGAGAACCAGCGGGTGCCGATGAAGCCGGGGACCACGGCGTTGACCCGGATCTCCGGGGCGAGCGCCCGGGACAGCGACACGGTGAGCGTGTTCAGCGCGCCCTTCGACGCCGCGTAGGCGATCGACGAGCCCTCGCCGTCGAGGCTGCTGGTCGAGGACACGTTGACCACGGCCCCGTAGCCGACCTCGCGCATGTGCGGCACCACGGCGCGGGTCATCTGGTAGGCGCCGACGACGTTGGTGCGGTAGATCGCCTCGAAGTCCTCGGCGGTGAGCCCGTCGAGGTCGGAGTGGGGGACGATCCTGGTGCGGCCGGCGTTGTTGACCAGCACGTCGATGCGGCCCCAGCGCTCCGCGACCTCGGTGGCGACGGCCCGGCAGGCCGCGTCGTCGCCGACGTCGCCGCGCAGGGCGACGGCGTCGACGCCGAGCGCACGACACTCCTCCGCCGTGGCCTCGGCCTCGTCCGCGCTGCGGGAGTACGTGATCGCGACGCGGGCGCCGCGGCCGGCCAGGCGGCGGCCGACCGCCGCCCCCAGACCGGTCGCGCCCCCGGTGACGACGGCGACCTTGCCGTCCATGCTGCCCATGCCAGCAGCTTAACGATTGTTCAGCAGCGCGTCAGCTGAGGCGCTCGTAGATCACGGCCATGCCCTGCCCACCGCCGACGCACATGGTCTCCAGGCCGATGCTCTTGTCCTCCGCGCGCAGGCCGTTGAGCAGCGTCGCGGTGATCCGGGCGCCGGTCATGCCGAAGGGGTGGCCGACGGCGATGGCGCCGCCGTGCACGTTGAGCTTGTCGCCGAACGGGTCGATGCCGAGGTCGCGGGCCGAGGGGATGACCTGGGCGGCGAAGGCCTCGTTGATCTCGACGAGGTCGACGTCGTCGATGGTCATGCCGGCGCGGGCGAGCGCCTGCTTCGATGCCTCGACCGGGCCCAGCCCCATGATCTCGGGGGAGAGCCCGGTGACGCCGGTGGAGATGATCCGGGCCAGCGGGGTGATCCCGAGGTCGCGGGCCTTCGTGTCGGACATCACGATCAGGGCCGCGGCGCCGTCGTTGAGCGGGCAGCAGTTGCCGGCGGTGACGACCCCGTCCGGTCGGAAGACCGGCTTGAGCTGGGACACCGCGTCGTAGGTGACGCCGGCGCGGGGGCCGTCGTCGGTGTCGACGACGGTGCCGTCGGGCAGCGTGACGGGCGCGATCTCGTCGGCGAAGAACCCGTTCCTGATGGACTCCTCGGCGAGGTTCTGCGAGCGGACGCCGAAGCGGTCCATGTCCTCGCGCGACACGCCCTTGGCGCGGGCAAGGTTCTCCGCGGTCTGGCCCATGGCGATGTAGACGTCCGGCAGGGTGCCGTCGAGCCGCGGGTCGGTCCAGGTGTCGGTGCCGGACTCGGCGGTGGCCGCGGTGCGGGCCTCGGCGTCGGCGAAGGCCGGGTTGTGCGTGTTCGGCCAGGAGTCCGAGCTGCCGTTGGCGAACCGGGACACGGTCTCGACGCCGGCCGAGACGAACACGTCGCCCTCGCCGGCCTTGATCGCGTGCAGGGCCATGCGGGTGGTCTGCACCGACGAGGAGCAGTACCGGGTGACGGTGGTGCCGGGCACGGTGTCGAGCCCGAGCAGGACCGAGACGATGCGGCCCATGTTGTTGCCCTGCTCGCCGCCGGGCAGGCCGCAGCCGAGCATCAGGTCGTCGATCTCGGTCGGGTCGAGCGCGGGCACCTGGTCCAGGGCGGCGCGGACCATCTGGACGGTCAGGTCGTCCGGACGCATGTCCTTCAGGGAGCCCTTGCGCGCGCGGCCGATCGGGGAACGGGCCGCCGCGACGATCACTGCCTCGGGCACGGGTGTCTCCTTCGCTGGAGGGGTGGTGCTGGGTTCGAGTGTGCACCCCGGGCGGACGCCGGGGTTACCCGACGGTAGGGAATCACACGGGTTGTCGCGGTGCGCGCGGGCGGCGAGGGTACGGGGCCATGGACCGACCACCCGTGATCGTCGAGGTCGCCGTGAACGGGGCCACCCCGCGCAGGGTCAACCCGCACGTCCCCCGCACCCCGGCCGAGATCACCGCCGACGCCCTGGCCTGCGCGCGGCTGGGGGCCACGATCGTGCACAACCACAACGACGAGCCGATGTTCACCGCGGACGGCGTGCACGCGGCCGGGCCCTACCGCGCGGCGTGGGGACCGGTGCGGGAGCGGCACCCCGACCTGCTGCTCTACCCGACGATGGCGGCCGGCGCCCGGGGCATCCCGGTCGAGCGGCGATGGGCGCACGTCGCCGAGCTCGCCGGCCTCGGCGGCATGACCCTGATCGACCCGGGCTCGGTGAACGTGGGGCTGACGACGGACGGCCGGTGCCCGGCCCCGGCCGCCGCCGAGCCCTACCAGAACTCGATCGCCGACACCGAGTACATGTGCGCGCGCACCCGCGAGCTGGGCGCGCTGCCGAGCTTCTCGATCTTCGAACCGGGGTTCCTGCGCACGGTGGCCACGCTGCAGCGCGCCGGCCGCCTGCCGGCGGGCGGGATCGTCAAGCTCTACTTCGGCGGGACCCTGGAGTTCGGCCTGCCGCCGACGGGGACGGCGCTCGAGGCCTACCTGGAGCTGCTGCGCCCGACCGGCCTGCCGTGGTCGGTCGCGGTCCTCGGCGGCGACGTCGTGGGCTGCGGGCTCGCCGAGATCGCGATCGAGCGGGGTGGGCACGTCCGCGTCGGGCTGGAGGACCACGCGGGCGACCGCCGGCCGTCGAACACCGAGCTGGTGGAGGAGCTGCTCGCCCTCCTCGACCGCCTCGGCACCCGCCCCGCGACCCCCGCCGAGACCCGCGCGCTCCTCACCCCGTGAGTGCCTACTGCCCCTGGAACGGCAGTAGGCACTCACGACCACGGCGGACCTGCTACTTCGCGCGCAGGTCACGGAGGCGCTGCAGCTTGCCGACCGAGCGCTCCAGGGTGTCCGGGTCGACGACGTCGCAGGTCACCGAGACTCCGATGGTGTCCTTGACCGCCTTGACCAGCTCGACGGCCGCGGCCCGGCGGCGCTCCGCGGACGCGTCCGGCCGGGCCTCGACGCGGACGGTGAGGGCGTCCATCCGGCCCTGCGTGGTGAGCTCGAGCTGGAAGTGCGGCGCGAACCCGGGGGTGCGCAGCACGATCTCCTCGATCTGGGTGGGGAAGAGGTTCACCCCGCGCAGGATGATCATGTCGTCGCTGCGGCCCGTGATCTTCTCCATCCGGCGCATGGACGGCCGGGCCGTGCCAGGCAGCAGCCGGGTCAGGTCGCGGGTGCGGTAGCGGATGATCGGCAGGGCCTGCTTGGTCAGCGAGGTGAAGACGAGCTCGCCCTCCTCACCGTCCGCCACCACGGTCCCGTCCAGCGGGTCGATGACCTCGGGCAGGAAGTGGTCCTCCCAGATGTGCAGCCCGTCCTTGGTCTCCACGCACTCCTGGGAGACGCCGGGCCCCATGACCTCGGACAGGCCGTAGATGTCGACCGCGTGCATGTCCATGCGGTCCTCGATCTCGGTGCGCATCTGCTCGGTCCACGGCTCGGCGCCGAAGATCCCGACCTTCAGCGAGGTCGAGCGGGGGTCGACGCCCTGCCGCTCGAACTCGTCGAGCAGCGTGAGCATGTAGCTGGGGGTCAGCATGATCACGTCCGGCTCGAAGTCCCGGATCAGCTGGACCTGGCGCGGGGTCATGCCGCCGGAGACCGGGATCGCGGTCGCGCCCAGCTTCTCGATGCCGTAGTGCGCGCCGAGCCCGCCGGTGAACAGGCCGTAGCCGTAGGCGTTGTGCACCTTGTGCCCCGGGCGCCCGCCCGCGGCCCGGATCGACCGGGCGACGAGGCCCGCCCAGGTGTCGATGTCCCGCTCGGTGTAGCCGACGACCGTCGGCCGGCCCGTGGTGCCGGACGACGCGTGGATCCGCCGGACCTCGGCCTGCGGCACCGCGAACATCCCGAACGGGTAGTTCTCCCGCAGGTCGGCCTTGCTCGTGGTCGGGAACTTGGCGAGGTCGGCGAGGTCCTTGCAGTCGTCCGGGTGCACTCCGGCGGCGTCGAAGGACCGGCGGTAGTGCCGCACGTTGTCGTAGGCGTGCCGCAGGCTCCACTGCAGCCGCTCGAGCTGCAGCGCCCGCAGCTCGTCCGTCGACATGCGCTCGGCCGGGTCGAGGGTCTGCGGGTGCGGCGCCTCGCCCAGCCGGCGGGCGGTGGTCGGGGTGCTCACTGACCGGCCTCCTTCTTGGCGACGAGGGTGAGGACGTCGTACCGGGCGACGGACTGGCCGTCCTGACGGGTGACGTCGGCGTCCCAGCGGACCTCGCCGTAGCCGGCGGACTCGCGCGGGGTGAGCTGCTTGCAGGTCAGGGTCACGGTGAGCTCGTCGTCGAACGTGACCGGGGTGAGGAACCGGAGGTTGTCCACGCCGAAGTTGGCCAGCACGGGGCCGGGGTCGGGGTCGACGAACAGCCCGGCGGCCAGGGAGACGATGAGGTAGCCGTGCGCGACGCGCTCGCCGAACAACGGGTTCGCGGCGGCGGCCTCGGCGTCCATGTGGGCGTAGAAGGTGTCCCCGGTGAACTCGGCGAAGTGCTCGACGTCCTCCTGGGTCACCCGCCGCGGGCCGGCGACGATGGTGTCGCCGGGCTTCAGCTCCTCGAGGTGCAGCCGGAACGGGTGCCGCTCGGTCTCGCGGCGCTCGGCGCCGGCGACCCAGCGGCCGGTGATCGCGGCGAGGGTGTCCGGGTCGGCCTGGACGGCGGTGCGCTGCATGTGGTGCAGCACGCCGCGGATGCCGCCCATCTCCTCGCCGCCGCCCGCGCGACCGGGCCCGCCGTGCACGAGCTGGGGCAGCGGCGAGCCGTGCCCGGTGGACTCCTTGGCGTCCTTCTCGTTCAGCACGAGGAGCCGGCCGTGGAAGGCGGCGGTGCCCAGCACGACCTCGCGGGCGAACGCGGGATCCGCGGTGACGATCGAGCCGGCGAGGCTGCCCTGGCCGCGCGCCGCGTAGTCGATCAGCTGCGCCGTGGACTCGTAGGGGAGGATCGTCGAGACCGGGCCGAACGCCTCGACCTCGTGCGGCTCGGCCCGCCGCGGGTCGCCGACCAGCAGTATCGGCGAGACGAACGCGCCGCGGTCGGCGTCGGCGTCGACCACCTCGACCTTCTCCGGGTCGCCGAACACGATCCGGCCGGCGTCGGCGAGGGCCTTGACGCTGCGGCGGACCTCCTCGCGCTGGTCCAGGCTCGCCAGCGCGCCCATCCGGACGCCCTCGCTGGCCGGATTGCCGATCACGGTCTTCGCGAGCCTGGCGGTGACGGCCTCGACGACGGCGTCGACCTGCGCGGCGGGGACGAAGGCGCGGCGGATCGCGGTGCACTTCTGCCCGGCCTTGACCGTCATCTCCGCGACCAGGCCCTTGACGAACAGGTCGAACTCCGCCGTGCCCGGGGTGGCGTCGGGCCCGAGGGCGGAGAGGTTGAGCGAGTCGGCCTCGGCGGTGAACCGGACGGCGTTGCGGACGATCGCGGGATGGGTGCGCAGGGTCTGCGCGGTGCTGGCAGAGCCGGTGAAGGAGACCAGGTCCTGGCCGGTGAGGTGGTCGAAGGTGTCGCCGAGCGAGCCGGCCACGAACTGCAGGCTGCCGGCCGGCAGGATCCCGGAGTCGACGATCAGCTCGACCAGCTTCGCGGTCAGGAAGGCCGTCGGGCTCGCGGGCTTGACCAGGCTCGGGACGCCGGCGAGGAAGGCCGGGGCGAGCTTCTCCAGCGGGCCCCAGACCGGGAAGTTGAACGCGTTGACCTGCACCGCGACGCCGCGCAGCGGTACGCAGAGGTGCTGGCCGAGGAAGGTGCCGCCGCGGCCGAGCGGCTCGACGTCGCCGTCGACGTGGACGGTGTCGTTGGGCAGTTCGCGCTTGGCCTTGGAGGCGTAGGCGAGCAGCACGCCTATGCCGCCGTCGACGTCGAACTTCGAGTCGCCGAGCGTGGCGCCGGTCCGGGCGGAGACGGCGTAGAGCTCCTCGCGGTGCTCGCGCAGGTGCTGGCCCAACGCCTTCAGCAGGGCCGCGCGCTGGTGGAAGGTCAGCTCACGCAGCGCCGGCCCGCCGGTCTCGCGGCCGTAGCGCAGGGCCGCGCCGAAGTCGATCCCGGCGGAGGAGATCCGGGCGATCTCCTCGCCCGTCACGGCGTCGTACAGGGGGCGGCCCTCGTCGGTCGGCGTGTGCCAGTTACCGGAGACGTGGCTGCGCAGGACCGGGATGCTCACGGGCGGTCTCCTCGTCGTCGGGAAGCCGGTGCGTCCGCCGCGGTCACTCGATCTCGCGGCGAACGATCGTTCGGTTGCTCGGAGACGCTAGCATGACCGCGTGCAGACGAACAGTGGTGCGGCCGAACCCGAGGGCCCGGCGGTCCTCGTCACCGCCGACGAGAAGGACCCGGCCGTCGCGATCGTCACGCTGAACCGGCCGCGGAAGCGCAACTCCCTGACCGTCGAGGTCAAGGAGGCGCTGCTCGAGGCGCTGCAGCGGGTGGGGTCGGACGCCGCGGTCCGCGCGGTCGTCCTGACCGGGACCGGCAAGTCGTTCTGCGTCGGGCAGGACCTCGGCGAGCACGTCGAGTCGCTGCGGGGCGACGCCTCGACCTCCTTCGACACGGTCGAGAAGCACTACAACCCGATCGTTCGGGCGATCGCCACGATGCCGAAGCCGGTCGTCTGCGCGATCAACGGTGGCGCCGTCGGCGCGGGCCTCGGCTTCGCGCTGGCCTGCGACCTGCGCGTCGCGGCCGAGGGCACCACGTTCGCCACGGCCTTCGCCGCCATCGGGCTCACCGCGGACTCCGGGCTCTCGGCCAGCCTGGTGCACTCGCTCGGCGCCGCCCGGGCGACCGAGCTGCTGCTGCTCGGCGAGTCCTTCGACGCGCAGCAGGCGCTGGCGTCCGGCCTGGTCCGGGCCGTGGTGCCGGCCGAGGAGGTGCTCGGCGCCGGGCTCGAGCTGGCCCGCCGGCTCGCGGCCGGCCCCACCCTCGCCTACGCAGAGATCAAGAAGGCGGTCGCGATCGGCGCGGTGTCCTCGCTCGACACCGTGCTGGCGAACGAGGGGGAGGGGCAGGCGCGGCTCGGCGTCACCCGCGACCACCGCGAGGCCGTCGAGGCGTTCCTGGAGAAGCGCACGCCCGTGTTCGAGGGCCGATGACCGCCGCGCCGTCCGAACCGCCCCCCTCCGCGCGCACCCGCCGCGCGCGGGGCGCCGCCGGTGCGCGCCGGCCGGTCTACGACGCGTCCTCCCTGCTCGCGGTGGCCGTGCAGGAGTTCAACACCCGCGGCTACGACGCGACGTCGATGGAGGACCTCTCGCGCGCCGCGGGGATCACGAAGTCCTCCTTCTACCACCACGTCAGCGGCAAGGAGGACCTGCTGCGGGCCGCGCTCAGCCGGGCGCTCGACGGCCTGTTCGGCATCCTCGAGGAGCCCGCGGCGCAGGAGGGCTCGGCCCTGGACCGCCTGCGGCACATCATCTTCCGCCAGGTCGAGGTGCTCACCTCCGAGCTGCCGTACGTCACGCTGCTGCTGCGGGTGCGGGGCAACACCGAGACCGAACGGTGGGCCCTGGCGCGCCGCCGGGCGTTCGACGCCTCGATCGCCTCGCTGGTCGCCGAGGCCGTGGCCGACGGCGAGGTCCGGGCCGGGGTGGAGCCCTCGCTCGCCGCCCGCCTGCTCTCCGGCACCGTCAACTCGATCATCGAGTGGTACCGGCCCGGGCGGCCCGGGTCCGAGTCGCTGCCGGCCGAGGTCGTCCGGATCGTCTCCGAGGGGATCATCCCGCCCGCCTGAGCCCGCGACCCCGCGGCCCGAACTCCCGACCCCGGTTGCGTTCATGGCACCCGTGCGTCATCATCAGACGAACGAACATTCGGTACGGAGGTTCCCGATGACGGTGACCGACCAGCCCGGCGCGGAGCTGGAGGCGGGGTTCGACCGGCTGATCCAGGCGGACCAGCGGATCGAGCCGCGGGACTGGATGCCCGAGGCCTACCGCAAGACGCTGATCCGCCAGATCGCGCAGCACGCGCACTCGGAGATCATCGGCATGCAGCCGGAGGGGAACTGGATCACCCGGGCCCCGTCGCTGCGGCGCAAGGCGATCCTGCTGGCCAAGGTGCAGGACGAGGCCGGCCACGGGATGTACCTCTACGCGGCGGCCGAGACGCTCGGGGTGGACCGCGAGGAGCTGACCGAGAAGCTGATCGAGTCGAAGCAGAAGTACTCCTCGATCTTCAACTACCCCACGCTGACCTACGCCGACGTCGGCGTGATCGGCTGGCTGGTCGACGGCGCCGCGATCTGCAACCAGGTCCCGCTGTGCCGCTGCTCCTACGGGCCGTACGCGCGGGCGATGGTGCGGATCTGCAAGGAGGAGTCGTTCCACCAGCGGCAGGGCTACGAGCTGCTGCTGGCGATGGTGAACGGCACGCCGGAGCAGAAGGCGATGGTCCAGGAGTCGGTGGACCGGTGGTGGTGGCCGTCGCTGATGATGTTCGGTCCGCCGGACGGGGACTCGCCCAACACCCAGCAGTCGATGGCGTGGGGCATCAAGCGGCACACCAACGACGAGCTGCGCCAGCGGTTCGTCGACATGACCGTGCCGCAGGCCGAGGCGCTGGGCGTCACGCTGCCGGACCCGAACCTGGTGTGGAACCCCGAGCGGCAGGCGCACGACTACGGCGAGCCGGACTGGAGCGAGTTCAAGGCCGTCATCACCGGTGCCGGCCCGACCAACGCGCAGCGGCTGGCGCACCGCCGCCGCGCCCACGAGAACGGGGCCTGGGTGCGCGAGGCGGCCCGGGCCTACGCGGACAAGCAGAAGCAGGTGTCGGCATGATCCCGGGCGACGAGACCCCCGAGGTGACCGAGGTGACCGCGGAGGGCGGGCACGGCGCCGTCCCGACGACGGGCGTGGAGACCGGGCAGGGCGAGCGGCCGAGCCGGCGGACCTGGCCGCTGTACGAGGTGTTCGTGCGCGGCAAGCGCGGGCTGAACCACGTGCACGTCGGCTCGCTGCACGCCGCGGACGCGGAGATGGCGCTGCACAACGCGCGCGACCTCTACACCCGGCGCAACGAGGGCGTGTCGATCTGGGTGGTCAAGGCCGAGGACATCACCGCGTCCAGCCCGGCGGAGAAGGACCCGTTCTTCGCCCCGGCCGGCGACAAGGTCTACCGGCATCCGACCTTCTACGCGATCCCGGAGGAGGTGCCGCACCTGTGAGCGAGCTTGCGAGCGAACCCTGGGCACAGCGTCCCGGCGAAGCGTCGGCCGAGCGCAGCGAGGCCGGACGATGAGCCCCCACGCGATGGAGGAGGACGCGACCAACGCCTACCAGTCGCTGTCGGAGACCGCCGGGCACGACGACCCCCGCTGGGCGTTCGGCACCGGGATCGTCGAGGAGGAGGGCGCCGAGATCACCTCGCCGGCGCCCGAGGGCGCCGACCCGGCCGATCTGGCCGCCTACTGCCTGATGCTCGGCGACGACGCGCTGGTCCTGCAGCACCGCCTCTCCGAGTGGGTCGCGAACGCCCCGGAGCTGGAGGAGGAGGTCGCGCTGGCCAACGTGGCGCTGGACCTGCTCGGCCAGGCCCGGGTGCTGCTGGCCCGCGCCGGCCACCTCGGCGCGCGACCGGCGAGCGGCGCGCCCGCGGAGTGGACGGACGAGGACGCCCTCGCCTACCTGCGCTCCGAGGCCGAGTTCCGCAACGTCCGGCTCGTCGAGCCCACGGACGACCTCGACTTCGCGCACTGCGTCGCCCGGCTGCTGCTGTTCGCGAGCTGGCGGCTCGCCGTGCTGCACCGGCTGCAGGACTCGGCGGACCCGGTGCTCGCCGCGGTCGCGGCCAAGGGCGTCAAGGAGCTGACCTACCACCGGGACTACGCGGCCCGCTGGGTCGTCCGGCTCGGCGACGGCACCGCGCTCTCGCACGAGCGCGTGCAGGCCGGCCTCGACGCCGTGTGGCCGTACCTCGAGGAGCTCTTCCGCACCTCGGACGTCGAGCGCCGGCTCGCCGGGCAGGGCGTCGCGGTCGACCCCGCGACCGTCCGCGAGGAGGTCGACGCCGTGCTGGACCAGGTGATCGGCACCGCGACGCTGCGCCGCCCGGGGATCCCGGCCGCCGGCACGATCGGCGGGCGCGGTGGCCGCGAGGGTGTGCACACCGAGAAGCTCGGGCACGTCCTGGCCGACCTGCAGGGCCTGGCCCGCCAGCACCCGGGGGCGACGTGGTGACCGGGGTGGCCCGGTCGACGGCGCGGGAGGTCGTCGCCGAGGTCGTCGACCCGGAGATGCCGATGCTCACGCTCGCGGACCTCGGGGTGGTCCGTGCGGTCGACGAGACGGCCGACGGGGTCACCGTGACCCTCACCCCGACCTACTCGGGCTGCCCCGCCATCGAGGTCATGCAGGCGGACGTCCGCGCCGCGCTGACCGCCGCCGGGTACCGGGACGTGCGGGTCCGCACCGTGTTCTCGCCCGCGTGGAGCACGGACTGGATCTCCGACACCGGCCGCCGCAAGCTGGCCGAGGCCGGGATCGCGCCGCCCGGGCCGGCCCCGCGCACCGGGGCCGGGCCCGTCCCGCTGACCCTCGCGCCGCCGTCGACCCGGGTCCGGTGCCCGCGCTGCGACTCGCCGGCGACCGAGGAGTTCTCCCGCTTCGGCCCCACGGCCTGCACCGCGCTGCGCCGGTGCCCGGAGTGCCGCGAGCCGTTCGAGCACATGAAGGAGATCTGAGTGAGCACCGCGACGGACGCCCGCGCCGGCACGTCCGGCACCGCTCCCGGCACGGGCACCGACACCGAGGTCGTCACCCCGCGGGCCGCCGGCTTCCACACGCTCACGGTCGGCGCGGTGGAGCGGCTGTGCGACGACGCCGTGGCCGTCACCTTCGCCGTGCCCGCGGACCTGCAGGACACCTACGTCTTCCGGCCCGGCCAGTACCTCACCCTGAGGCTGGGGGAGGAGCGCCGCTCGTACTCGATCTGCGCCCCCGCCGGCGCGGCCCCGCGGGTCGGCGTTCGCCGGGTGGACGGCGGGCTGTTCTCCGAATGGCTGGTCGACCGCGTGCAGCCCGGCGACGAGGTCGAGGTCGGGCCGCCGTCCGGCAGCTTCACCCCGGAGCTGACGGCCGGCACGCACCACGGGCTGATCGCCGCCGGGTCGGGGATCACGCCCGTGCTGTCCATCGTGGCCTCGCTGCTGGCCGCGCACGACGACACCCGGGTCACCCTGCTGTACGGCAACCGCCGCACCGACACGGTGATGTTCACCGAGGAGATCGCCGACCTCAAGAACCAGTACGGCCCCCGGCTGCACCTGCTCACGGTGCTGTCCCGGGAGCCCACCGAGGCGGAGATCTTCTCCGGCCGGCTCGACGCCGAGCGGATCCGCACGCTGCTCGGCGGGCTGGTCGACGTCGAGGGCGTGGACCACTGGTGGCTCTGCGGGCCGCTCGGCATGACCGAGGACGCGGTCGCCGTGCTGACGGAGTTCGGCGTCGACCGCAAGCGGGTCCACCGGGAGCTGTTCTACGTCGACGAGCCGCCGCCCGAGCTGCACCGCCCGGACGACGCCCCCACCGGCGAGACCGCCCAGGTCACGGTGGTGCTCAACGGCCGGTCGACGGAGCTGGCGCTGCCCCGGGACGAGACGGTGCTCGACGCCGCCCAGCGGGTCCGCGGCGACCTCCCGTTCGCCTGCAAGGGCGGGGTCTGCGGCACGTGCCGGGCGAAGGTCACCGACGGCGAGGTCAGCATGCGCCGCAACTACGCGCTGGAGGACGAGGAGGTCGACGCGGGCTTCGTGCTGACCTGCCAGACCCTGCCGGTCTCGGAGCGGGTCACCGTCGACTACGACGCCTGACCGGCGCCTTCTCGGCGGCTCCGGTCACCGGGCCACCACGCGGACCGTGTCCAGCTGCGGGTCGGCCGGGTCCGGCAGCACCATCCCGGCCGGCAGGCCCGTGGCCAGGTAGTCGACGACCTCCCGGGTGATCCGCTCGCCGGGCAGGAGCACGGGGATCCCGGGCGGGTACGGCGTGACCTGCTCCGCGCAGACCCGGCCCTCCGCCTCGCGCAGCGGGATTTCCTCGAGCCGGGAGAAGAAGGCGTCCCGCGGGAGCATCACCGCGTCCGTCTCGAGCGCCTCGGGGCTCGGCAGGTCGACCGGCGGGGGCGTCGGCAGCCCGTCGGCCGCCCTGGCCAGCGCCGACAGGGCCTCGAGCAGGACGCCGGCGGTCTCGGCGTCGTCGGCGAGCGAGAGCTGCGCCTCGATCCGGCGGTGGTCGGACAGCCCGACGTCGACGGCCCGGTGCACCCGCAGCCAGTCCGCGGCCTGGTAGCCGCTGATCCCCAGCTCGTCCAGGTCGACGAGCACCTTGAGCTCGTCGAGCTCGTGCGACGCCTCCTTGCCGATCAGCTGGTCGCGCAGGGGCAGTAGCCCCGGGATCGCGGCGATCTGCTCGCGGACGTCGTCGGCGAGGTCGAGCGCGCGGCCGAGCAGCTCGTGGCCGTGCTCGACCATCTGCCGCCGCCAGCCGTCCATCCCCGCCCACAACAGGACGTTGGGGCTGGTGGTCGAGAGCATGTCGGCGCAGGCCGCGAGGAAGGTCGGGTCGATCAGGTCGCCCTGCTGGTGGAACACCGACCCCTGCTCCAGCCCGGCACCCATCTTGTGGATGCTGACCACGCACAGGTCCGCGCCCGCGTCCATCGCCCAGGTCGGCAGCCGCTCGTGGAAGGGCAGGTGCGCGCCCCAGGCCTCGTCGACGATCAGCGGGATCGCGCGCGCGTGGCACAGGTCGGCGATCGCGGCGATGTCGGCGCAGGTGCCGTACGGGGTCGGGCTGGTGACGAGCACCCCGGCGACGTCCGAGTCCCGGTCGAGGGCCCGCTCGACGTCGGCCGGCGACGGCGGGTGGGCCAGGTGCTGCTCGCCGTCGTAGCGGGGGTGGACCCACACCGGCTGCAGGCCCGAGAGCACCAGGCCGGAGATCACGGACTTGTGGGCGTCCCGACCGACGAGCAGCCGGCCGTGCCCGCCGGCGACGGCGAGCATCGCGCTCTTCACCGACAACGAGCTCCCGCAGGTGGAGAAGAAGGCGTTCTCGGCGCCGACCGCGTCGGCCATGAGCTCCTGCGCCCGGGCGACGATCCCCGACGACGAGGCCCGGTCGTCGAGCCCGCTGGAGGCGAGGACGTCGGCCCGGAAGACGTCCTCGCCCAGGACCGCCCGCACGCGCGGATCGGCGCCGCGGCCCTGCTTGTGCCCCGGCGGGGTGAAGGGCGTGTGCCGCTCGCGGTGGTACGCCTCGAGCGCCTCCAGCACCGGTGCCTGCGTGTGGTCCACCCGGCATCGACCTCCGTCCGTGCCCTCCGTGCCCCTCGTCGCCGCTCGGCAACCCCAGGTCCTACCCGGACCCGTGCGGCGCGAAACGGGGGTGTCCCCGGATGCGGGATCGGGGAGGGCTCAGGGCAGGTCGGCCACCCAGGCGGCCAGCCGCGCGACGTTCTCGGCGTTGCGGCCCTGGTCGACGAGGGTGAACGGGACCAGCGGCCGGCTGCGCAGCACGACCCGCGCGGCCGGTCCCTGCGGCAGCACCTCGACCTCCACGCGCTCGCCCCAGCTGCGCCAGGAGACCCCGGTCCGCAGCAGGGCACGGCCGGCGTCGACGGCCGTCACCCGGCCGCCGGGCAGCAGGGCGGCGGCCTCGGCGACCCGGGCGAGCACCTCCGGTCCGGGGACCGCGGCGCGCACCGTTCCGTACGCGACCACGCCGGGCACGCCGCTCTGCTGCACCGCCCGCTCCTGCAGGTGGCCGAGGACCAGGGCCATGGCCGCGCCGAACAGGACCCCCGCCACGACCGACGCGCCGGCCAGGATCGCGTAGGCCGCGGGGCCCGCGTCGCCGACCGGGCCGTCCTGCAGGGCGACGATCACGCCCCAGAACAGGCCGAACGGCACGCCGGTGACCAGGGCGAGGTGCAGGCGGCTCGGTGGTCTCGTGGTGCGTACGGCGTCGTGCTCCGACATGGGTTCCTCCCCCCGACGGGCCCGCTGCTGCGGGTGGTGCCGAGAAGGGTCGGGGCTCGCGGCCCCGCGGGGGAGGGAGCGGCCCCCCGGAGCACCGGGGGACAACCCCCGCCCGGGTCAGGGGGAACACTCCGTGACCTCGGGTATCTGCCCCAATGTCCCTGGGCTCTCCCCAGAGCATTCTCGTTCCCGTCGAACCGCACCGACCGCGGACGACGAACCGGGGGAACGCAGCACCGAGGCTGCACGATGGGGGGAGGCCGCAATGCCGATCGTGAGTGGTCCGCACGAATACACCGAGGAGCGACTGTTCGTCGACCTGCGCTCCGTCGTCGGGCACGAGCTCTACCTCAAGTGCGAGGGCTTCAACTTCGCCGGCTCCGTGAAGCTCAAGGCCGCGGCGTCGATGATCGAGGCCGCGGAGCGGGCCGGGGAGATCGGTCCCGGGTCGACCCTGGTCGAGTCGTCGTCCGGCAACCTGGGCGTGGCGCTGAGCATCATCGCCGCCAACAAGGGCTACCGCTTCATCTGCGTCACCGACGTCCGCTGCAACGCCGCCACCATCGCGCTGATGGAGGCCATGGGCACGGACGTCCGCGTGATCCGCGAGGCCGGTTCCGAGGGCTTCCTCGGCGCGCGGCAGGCGTACGTGCGGGCCGTCCTCGCGTCCGACCCGAACGCGCACTGCCTGAACCAGTACAGCAACCCCAACAGCTGGAAGGCGCACTTCCGCACCACCGCGCCGGCCATCGCCGAGGAGTTCCCGCAGCTCGACGTCCTGTTCGTCGGGGCGGGCACCACCGGCACGCTGATGGGCTGCGCCCGCTGGTTCCGCCAGTACCGGCCGGACGTGCACGTCGTCGCCGTCGACGCCGTCGGCTCGGTGACCTTCGGCCAGCCCTCCGGGCGCCGGATGATCCCCGGCCTGGGCACCAGCGTCGTGCCGGACATCTTCGACCGGTCCTACATCGACGACGTCGTGTTCGTCGAGGAGCCGGACGCGATCGCCATGTGCCACCGCATCGCCAGAAAGGGCTTTCTCTTCGGCGGCTCGACGGGCACGGTGGTCGCGGGCGCGAAGGCCTGGCTGGACCAGAACTCGGCCGGGCACCTCACGTCGGTAACGCTGGCCCCCGACCTGGGCGAGCGCTACCTGGAGACGCTGTACCGGGCCGAGTGGGTCCGGGACAACTTCGGCGACGACGTGCTCGCCGCCGAGCCGGTCGACGAGAGCCTGGTGGCCTGAGTCATGACGATGTCGGAAGCCGGCGACCGCACCGACGCGGCGCCGGTCCCGCTCTCGGAGCTGGTCCTGGTGGACCGGCACGAGGCGCAGGGCTGGCGCGTGCGCCGGCACGAGCGTCTCGACTCGGTGTTCGAGGAGCGGTGCGACTGGATCCGGGAGTACGGCCGGGCGGGCCAGCTCGCCGTGGACGGCGTGGGGATCACGCTGACCTACGACGAGCTGGACGCCCGCGCCAACCGGCTCGCCCGGTTCCTCCGCCTGCACGGGGCCGAGGCGGGGGACCGGGTCGCCCTGCTGTTCGACGACCGGGTCGAGTCCTACGTGGCCCTGCTCGCCGTGCTGAAGATCGGTGCCACCTGCGTGCCGCTCGACCCCGCCGCCCCGGCCGAGCGGCTCGGGTACGTCGTCGCGGACGCCGCGGCCCGGCTCGTGCTCACGCGCGCGCACCTGCGCGGGCGCGTCGCCGTCGTCGGGGCACTGCCGGCCGGGGCCGAGGTGCTCGCGGTCGACGACGCCGCCGCCCTGATCGCCGAGATGAGCCCCCAGCGGCTGCAGCCCGCCGAACGCGGCGAACCCGCCGACCGGCCCGCGTACGTCCTGTACGTACCCGGCCCCGCCGGCTGGTCCGAGCGCGTCGAGGTGGACCACCGCAGCATCTGCAACGTCGTCCGCGTCGCGTCCGAGTCCTTCGGCGTGCGCGGGCACCGCCTCTACCAGTGGCGCGCCCCGTTCTCCGGTGGCGGCGTCGAGGAGGTGTGGATGGCCTGGGCGGCAGGCGCCACCCTGGTACCCGCACCCGAGGGCCCGAACCTCACCGGCAGCGCCCTGCACGACGAGCTCAGCGACCGGCGCGTCACCGCGCTGTGCACCACGCCCTCGGTGCTGGCCACTTTGGAGCAGGACCTCGCCGAGCTGCGTTTCCTCCTCGTGACGGGCGAGGCCTGCCCGCAGGGGCTGGTCGCCCGCTGGCACCGGCCCGGGCGCCGGTTCCTCGTCGCCTACGTGCCGCCCGGCGCGACCGTGACCGCGACGTGGACCGAGGCACACCCGGACAAGCCGGTGACCATCGGTGTGCCGCTGCCGACCTACGCCGCCGTCGTGCTCGACCCGGACACCCCGCGGCGCGCCCTGCGGCACGGCGAGACCGGCGAGATCGGCGTGGCCGGGCTCGGTCTCGCCTGCGGCTACCCCGACCCGTCCGGCGACGCGTTCGTCGAGGACTTCCTCGGCATCCCCGGCAACCCGTCGGGCCGGATCTACCGGACCGGCGACCTCGGTCGGGTCGACGACGCCGGCGAGATCGAGTACCGCGGCCGCATCGCGCTGCAGGTGACCGTGGACGGCGAGCGCGTCGACCTCACGGCCGTCGAGTCGGTGATGCTGGCGGTGCCCGGGGTCGCGTCCGCGGTCGTGGCCGCGCACGAGGCGGCACCGGGTGAGCCGGAGCTGATCGGCTTCTACACGCTGCGCGCCGACAGCCCGGGGCTGACCGAGCGGGAGATCGGGTTGTGGCTGCGCGAGCGGCTGGCCTCGGACCACGTGCCGGCCCGTCTGGAGCGGCTCGGGTCCCTGCCGCTGACCGCCGACGGGCGGGTGGACCGGGCGGCCCTGCCGCTGCGCGGCGGCGAGATGACCCGGCTGCGCGCGGAGAACGCGCGGCTGCAGGAGCAGCTCTCGCGGCTGCGGCCGGAGGGGGTCGCGCCCGAGGCGCCTTCCCCCGCGCCGAGTTCCCCGCCGATCTCCCCGCCGCCGTCCCCGTCGCTGTCCTCCCCGCGGCCTTCGCCGACGCGGCGGCCGAAGCCCTCGCCGACGCCGCGGTCGGCGCCTGCACCCCTGCCCGAGCTCGGACCCGCGCCGAAGCCCGAGCCCGCGCCGAAGCCCGACATCCTCATCCTCGACCAGATCCTGGGGACGACCTCCGCGGCGCCCTCGGCACCACCCGCACCCCCGGCGCCGCCCGCCTCCTCCCCGGCTGCTCCGGCCCCGGCGCCGCCCGCCTCCTCCCCGGCTGCTCCGGCCCCGGCTCCGGCTGCTCCGGCCCCGGCTGCATCTCCGGCTCCGTCCTCGGCTGCCCCGGCTCCGGCGACCCGGCGGCCCACGCCGTACCCGCGACCGGCCACGATCCCCCCGCGGCCCACGCCCTTTCCCCGGTCGTCCGCACCCGCACGGCCCACTCCGTTCCCGCGGAGCACACCCGGGCCCGGTCCGGTCGCGCCCGCCGCTTTCACCTCGGCCCCGCTCCCGCCGCCCGCCCCGCCCCGACCGGCCCCGGCCGCGTTCGCCCCTCCGTCAGCCGCCCCGACTCCCGCCCCGACTCCCGCCCCGGCCGCGCCCGCTCCGGCCGCGTTCACCCCTGTCCCGCCCGCGCCGCCCCCGGTCCGGCAGGCTCCGCCCACCCCGGCGCCGCGTCCCTCGGCCCCGGCCCGCACGCCGGCCGGCGGGGCGTCGACGGCGGGCCTGGCCGCGGCGCTCGCGAGCGTGCTGGCCGAGGTGCTCGCGGTCGAGCACGTCCCGACCGACCGCAACGTGTTCGACGACCTCGGCGCCGACTCGATGGTGATGACCCGGTTCTGCGCGCGGCTGCGCAAGCGGGACGACCTGCCGTCGATCTCGATCAAGGACGTCTACGCGCACCCGACCATCGCCGGCCTCGCGACCGCGTTCGCGCCGTCGATGCCCGCCGCCGCGCCGGTGGTCCCGGCCGGAGCCCCGGGCGACGACGTCGTCCAGGGGCTCGCGCAGGTCCTGGCCGAGGTGCTGGGCGTCGACCGGGTGCCGACCGACCGCAACGTGTTCGACGACCTCGGCGCCGACTCCATGGTGATGACCCGGTTCTGCGCGCGGCTGCGCAAGCGCGAGGACCTGCCGTCGATCTCCATCCGGGACGTCTACGCCAACCCGACGATCGCCGGGATGGCGGCCGCGGCGGGCGTGCTCCCGTCGTCGGGTCCCGCCCCGCGGCCCGCCGCCCCGGAGCCGGTCCGCCCCGTGCGGCACAGCACCGTGGGCTACTACCTCACGGGCTTCCTGCAGCTGCTGCTCTTCCTGCTCTACGTCACGGGCGCCGGCTACGTGATGGACCGCGCCTACACGTGGATCTCCACGAGCACCACGGTGCTGGAGACCTACCTCCGGTCGGTCGAGGCGGGCGCGGGCGCCTTCCTGGCGCTGTGCCTGCTGCCGATCGCGGCGAAGTGGCTGCTGGTCGGGCGGTGGAAGGAGACGGAGTTCCCGGTCTGGGGCCTGCGCTACTTCCGGTTCTGGCTGGTGAAGACCCTCGTCCGGGGCAACCCGATCGCGCTGCTGATGGTCGGCTCGCCGATCTACACGCTCTACCTGCGGGCCCTCGGGGCGAAGGTCGGCAAGGACGTCGTGATCCTGTCCCGCAACCTGCCGGTCTGCACCGACCTCGTGACGATCGGGTCGGGCACCGTGATCCGCAAGGACGCGTTCCTGCTCGGCTACCGGGCGCACGCCGGCCGCATCCAGACCGGGCGGGTCACGCTGGGCCGGGACGTCGTGGTCGGTGAGAAGAGCGTGCTCGACATCGGCACGGCCATGGGCGACGGCGCGCAGCTCGGCCACGCCTCCGCGCTGCACCGCGGCCAGAGCGTCCCGGCCGGGCAGAGCCGGCACGGTTCACCGGCGGTCCCGACGGACACCGACTTCCGGGCCGTGCCGCCGGTCCGGCCCCGTTCGCTGCGCAAGGTCACCTACGTGACGAGCCAGCTGGCGAAGCTGTTCGGGATCTACCTGCCCCTCGGTTTCGGCGGCCTGTTCCTCGTGGTCAACGCGGTCCCGCGGTTCAAGGAGCTGCTGCAGCCCGGTGCGCTGGGGTACACGACCTCCACGTTCTACGTCGAGGCCGTGGCCGAGTCGGCGATCATCGTCTTCGGCGGCCTGTTCGTCGGGCTGCTGCTGGTGCTCACCCTGCCGCGGCTGGCAGCCCTGTTCGTCAGGCCGGACCGCGTGTACCCGGTCTACGGCTGGCGCTACTCCCTGCACCGCACCGTCACCCGGCTGACGAACGTCAAGACCTTCGTCTACCTGTTCGGCGACAGCTCCTTCATCACCGGCTACCTCTACCTGCTCGGCTACGACCTGGGGAAGGTCGAGCAGACCGGCTCGAACTTCGGCTCGGCCGTCGCCCACGAGACGCCGTACCTCACCTCGGTGGGCCGCGGCACCGTCGTCGCCGACGGGCTGTCGGTGAACAACGCGGACTTCTCCAACACCTCGTTCCGGACCGCCCGGGTCGCCATCGGCGGGAACAACTTCCTGGGCAACGCCATCGCCTACCCGATCGGCGGCCGGACCGGCGACAACTGCCTGCTCGCCACCAAGGTCGCCGTGCCGATCGACGGGCCGGTGCGCACCGGCGTGGGCCTGCTCGGCTCGCCCGCCTTCGAGATCCCCCGCACCGTCCAGCGGGACCGCGTGCTGGAGATCGACCTCCGGGAGCGCCGCCGGCGGCTGCGCCGCAAGAACGCGCACAACCTGGTCACCATCGGCCTCGCCCTGTTCGTGCGCTGGGGTCACGTCCTCGGGCTGCTGCTGCTCGGGCTGCTCGCCCTGGACCACTTCCACGACTTCGGCCCGGCGGCCTTCGCCCTGGAGCTCGTCGCCAGCCTGCTGTTCACGATCGTCTGGTTCGTGCTCTGGGAGCGGCTCGTGGTCGGCTTCCGCCGGCTCCGCCCCAAGTCCTGCTCCATCTACGACCCGGTCTTCTGGCGGCACGAGCGGTTCTGGAAGCTCGTGGTCCCGCCGATGGAGAAGCTGCTCGGCGGCACCCCGTACAAGAACGTGGTCGCGCGCATGCTCGGCGTCCGCATCGGGCGCCGCGTCTACGACGAGGGCCTCGGCCTCACCGAGCGCACCCTGACCACGATCGGCGACGACTGCACGATCAACTTCGGCACGACCATCCAGTGCCACTCGCAGGAGGACGGCGCCTTCAAGTCCGACCGCACCACGCTCGGTGCGGGCGTGACGCTCGGCGTCGGCGCCTTCGTCCACTACGGCGTCACGGTCGGCGACGCCGTGGAGATCGCCCCCGACTCGTTCGTCATGAAGGGCGAGGAGATCCCGGCGGGGGCGCGGTGGGGCGGCAACCCGGCCCACGAGATGCCCGGGACCCCGCAGGCGGCGGGGTCGACCTCGCCGGCCGCGCCCGCCCTTCCGCCCCCGACCGCCCCGGGCGCGTCCGACTGGACCGCCGCCCTGCTCACGGCCCGCTAGGAGCCCGCCCGATGACCACCCCGATCACCCCCACGACCACCCCGATGATCACCCGGGAGAGCCTGATGACCTCGCCGACCGCCGCCCCGACCTGCGCCCCCGGCAGCGCGGCCCGCGTCTGGTGGACCGCCGCGCTCACCGCGGGCGGGCACACGACGGTCCCGCGGTGGACCCGCGAGCCGCGCCCGGGTGTCGCGACCGTCGAGCCGGCCCTGCCGGGCCCCGTCACCGAGGCCGCGCTGATCGCCGCGCACGCGAAGGTGCTGGCCGCGCTGTCCGGCGAGCCCGAGACCGTCACCGGGATCATGACCCCGGCGGGTCCGCTGCCGCTGCGGCTCGCCGTGGAGCCCGGCCCGTGGCGCGCCCTGCTCACGGCGGCCGAGAAGACCGTCGCCGAGCTGCGTGCTCACCAGGACTTCCCGGTCGACGCGCTGCGTGCCGAGCTGGGCGTCGCCGGGCCGGTGTTCGAGACCGTCCTCGACCCCACGGGCCCTGCGCCGGAGCCGGCCGGGGAGGTCGTGCTCACCGTCGGCGTCCGCGACGGGCGACTGGAGCTGCGGCACCGCACGGAGGTCCTCGACGCCGCCGCGGGTGCCCGGATCGCCGGCTACCACGTCGCCGCGCTCGCGCAGCTCGCCGAGGACCCCGAGGCCGACCACACGGCGTCGACCCTGCTGTCGCGCGACGAGCGCACGTACCAGCTCGAGGGCCTCGCGGGCCCGCGCCGGCCGCTGCCCGACCGGCGCTTCCACGAGCTGGTCGAGGAGCGCGTCCGGCGGCACCCCGACGCGCTCGCCGCCGTCCAGGGCGACGTGCGCTGGACCTACACCGAGTTCAACGACCGCGCCAACCGCCTCGCACGGGCGCTGCTCGCCCGCGGGCTGGAGCGCGAGGGCGTCGTCGGCGTGGTGATGGAGCGCAACCTCGACTGGATGACCGCCGTGCTCGCCGTGTTCAAGGCGGGTGGGGTGTACCTGCCGATCGAGCCGGGCTTCCCGGACGAGCGCATCCGCAAGACGCTGACCCGGGCGGAGGCGGCGCTCGTCGTCACCGAGCCGGGCAGCACGGAGTCGCTGGACCGCGCGCTCGCCGTGATGCCCGAGGTTCGCGTGCTCACCCTCGACACCGCGCTCGCCGAGGAGTCCGACGGGTCCGACCTCGGCGTCGCCGTCGGGCCCGACCAGGCCGCCTACGTCTACTTCACCTCCGGCTCCACCGGCGAGCCCAAGGGTGCGATGTGCGAGCACGCCGGGATGCTCAACCACCTGCTCGCCAAGATCGAGGACCTGGAGATCGCCGAGGGCGCGGTCGTCGCGCAGACCGCGCCGCAGTGCTTCGACATCTCGTTGTGGCAGCTGGTGTCCGCACTGCTGGTGGGCGGCCGGACCGTCGTCGTGGGGCAGGACGCGATCCTGGACGTCGAGCGGTTCGTCGACACGCTCGTCGGTGAGCGGGTCGCGGTGGTGCAGGTCGTGCCGTCCTACCTCGAGGTCGTGCTGTCCTACCTGGAGCGCACCGGCCGGACACTGCCGGACCTGCGATGCGTGTCGGCCACCGGCGAGGCGCTCAAGACCGAGCTCGCGCAGCGGTTCTTCGCACAGGTGCAGGGCGTCGCGCTGGTCAACGCCTACGGCCTGACCGAGACCTCGGACGACACCAACCACGAGGTCATGCGGTCCGCGCCGGCCAAGGTCGTGCTCGGCCCGGCCGTGCGCAACGTACGTGTCTACGTCACCGACGAGAACCTCGAGCCGGTCCCGCTCGGCGCCCCCGGCCTGATCTGCTTCGCCGGGGTCTGCGTCGGCCGCGGCTACGTCAACGACCCGGAGCGCACGCGCGCGGTCTACCTGACCGACCCGCACGTGCCGGGGGAGCGGCTCTACCGCGGCGGCGACTACGGCCGCTGGACGCCGGAGGGCAAGCTCGAGTTCCTCGGACGCCGGGACAGCCAGGTCAAGATCCGGGGCTTCCGCATCGAGATCGGCGAGATCGAGAACGCGCTGCTGGGCATCCCCGGCGTGCGCGACGGCGCGGTCGTGGTCGCCGAGCGGCCGGGTGCGGGTGCGCAGCTGGTCGCCTTCTACGCCGCGGCCGAGGACCTGCCGGTCGACCTGCTGCGCGACGGCCTGGCCCGCACGCTGCCGGTGTACATGGTCCCCGCGGCGTTCCACCGCCGGGAGCCGCTGCCGCTCACGGCCAACGGCAAGATCGACAAGAAGGTCCTGACGGCGCTCGCGGCCGAGCTGGCCCAGGAGCCGGCGCCGACCGACCAGGAGCCGCCCGCGACCCCGGCGGAGCGGCGACTGGCCGCGGCGTTCGCGCAGATCCTGGGCGTGCCGGAGGCGGAGATCGGGCGCCACGACCACTTCTTCGACCGCGGCGGCTCGTCGCTCTCGGCGGTCAAGCTGGCGGTCGCGCTGGACCGGGCGGTGTCGCTCAAGGACATCACCCGCAACCCGGTGCTCGCGGACCTGGCCACGCTGCTCGAGCCGGCCGGTGCCGCCGAAGCCGCCGCCCCGCAGGGGCCCGCGGAGCTGCTGCAGCCGCTCGCCACCGGGGGTGACCCGGCGCGGGCGCTGGTCTGCTTCCCGCCGGCCGGCGGCAACGCCGTCAACTTCCGGCCGCTCGCGGCCCAGCTCGGCGGGCTGACCGTGTACGGCGTCGAGCCGCCCGGGCACGACCCGTCCACCACGGAGAAGTTCGCCCCGCTCGCCCGGATCGTCGACCGCGTCGCCGCCGAGATCACGGCCAAGGGGCTCACGTCCGTGCTGCTGTGGGGACACTCCTCGGGTTCGGCGTTCGCCGTCGCGGCCGAGCAGGAGCTGGCGAAGCGCGGCGTCGCCGTCGAGCTGGTCGTCCTGTCCTCGCAGCAGCTCGGCGACCCGACGACCCGGCGGAACGGCATCGTCGAGCTGTCCGGCCGGTCGGACGCCGCGCTCGTCGACCGGCTGCGCGAGACCGGTCTGTACCCCGAGCTCGGCCAGCTCGACGCGGAGGGCGCCCAGCGGGTCGCGGCGGCCTACCGCCACGACTGCATCGAGGCGCACCGGTACCTGGCCGACGCGGCCGGCTCCGGGATGCGCATCACCGCGCCGGTCCTGGTCGTGCGGGCCGCCGACGACCCGAGCACGGCGGACGAGACCCGGCGGCGGGACTGGGAGCTCCTCGCCGGGGAGGTGCAGACCCGAGAGCTCGACGGGGGCGGGCACCACTTCCTGCGGAGCCGGCCCCACGAGGCGGCCGCGGTCGTACTCGACGCCGTCCGCGCGCCCTCTTCCTGATCACACCCCTCCGCGTCCACACCGTTCGAGAGGACACCGAGATGACCCAGCCCGCACCCGCCCTGGACCTCACGCAGCGCCCCGGTGGGCCCGTCGTCCTGACCACGACCGCCCCCTCCGGACCCGCCGGGTGGGCCGCGGAGAACCGGGACGCCGTCCGGAACCTGGTCGCGCAGTACGGGCACCTGTTCGTCCGCGGCCTCGGCCTGCAGGACTGGGCGGCCACGGCGGCCGTCTTCCGCGGTCTGACGAACCAGCTGCTCGGCGAGCGGGAGGCGTTCGCACCCCGGCAGCACTTCGGCGACGGCGTGCACTCCTCGACCGCCTGGCCCGCCAACCAGCAGATGTGCATGCACCACGAGCTCAGCTACACGCTCGAGTTCCCGGGCCTGATGCTGTTCGCGTGCCTCAGCCCGCCCGCGGCCGGCGGGGCCACCACGGTCTCCGACGCCGCCGCGGTGCTGCAGGCGCTGCCCGCCGACCTCGTCGCCCGGTTCGAGCGCGAGGGCTGGATGCTCACCCGCACCTACAACGACGAGATCGGCGCGTCGTGGCCGGACGCCTTCGGCACGGACGACCGCGCCGCCGTCGAGGCCTACTGCCGCGCCAACGCGATCGAGTTCGAGTGGACCTCCGACGGCGGCCTCAAGACCCGGCAGCGCCGGCTCGCCGTGGTCCGGCACCCGGTCAGCGGGGCGCGCTGCTGGTTCAACCAGATCGCCTTCCTCAACGAGTTCACCCTCGACCCGGACGTCCGGGAGTTCCTCGTCGACACCTACGGGCCCGACGGCCTGCCCTTCACCACCCGGTTCGGCAACGGCGAACCGATCGGCCCCGAGGTGATCGCGCTGATCAACGACGTCTACACCGCCCACACGCTGCGCGAGCCGTGGCAGGCCGGGGACCTGCTGCTCGTCGACAACGTCCGGTGCGCGCACAGCCGCGAGGCCTACCAGGGCGACCGGCAGGTGCTCGTCGGGCTCGCCGACTCGGTCAAGCTCGCCGACTGCGCCCCCACGGCGGGTGCCCAGTGACCGCCGTCGACCCCGCTGCGGCGCCTGCGAGCGCCGGGCTCACCGTGCCGCCCTTCGCCGTGGTGTCGGGGGCGCAGGTCCAGCAGGCGCTGCAGGGCCGGGAACGGGAGATCACCGACCTGGTGGAGGCCACCTACCGGCTGCACGGGGCGGGGGACACGGTCAACCCGCCCTCGTACTTCCTGCGGTTCCCGGACCGGCCGACCTCGCGGATCATCGCGTTGCCGGCCTCGCTCGGCGGGCCCACGCCGGTCGACGGGCTGAAGTGGATCTCCAGCTTCCCGGGCAACGTCCAGGCCGGGATCCCGCGCGCCTCGGCGGTACTGATCCTCAACGACCACGACACCGGCTACCCGTTCGCCTGCATGGAGAGCTCGATCATCAGCGCCACCCGAACGGCGTCGTCGGCGGCGCTGGCGGCGGAGCGGCTGAGCGAGGGGCGCAAGCGGCCCACCCGGGTCGGCTTCTTCGGCACGGGCCTGATCGCGCGCTACATCCAGACCTTCCTCGCCGGGACCGGCTGGGAGTTCGAGGAGATCGGCGTGTTCGACCTCTCGGCGGACAGCGCCGCCGGCTTCCGCGGGCACCTCGAGCGCACGGGCACGCCGGGCCGGATCACGCTGCACGAAACCCCCGAGCAGCTCATCCGGAACAGCGACCTCGTCGTCTTCGCGACGATCGCCGGGACGCCGCACGTCACCGAGGTGTCGTGGTTCGACCACGGGCCGCTGGTCCTGCACGTGTCCCTGCGCGACCTCGCGCCGGAGATCCTCCTGGCCGCGACCAACTACGTCGACGACGTCGAGCACTGCCTCAAGGCGGACACCTCGCCGCACCTCGTGGAGCAGCGGCTCGGACACCGGGACTTCCTGGCCGGGACGCTGGACGACGTCCTGGAGCGCAGGGTGTCGGTGCCGGCCGAGGGCACGGTGGTCTTCTCGCCGTTCGGGCTCGGCGTGCTGGACCTCGCCGTCGGGAAGTACGTGTACGACCAGGTCGTGCGTGCGGGGGAGCTGCAGGTCGTGGACGGGTTCTTCCACGAGCTGAAGCGGCACGGGTGAGGGGACGCCGGCCCCGCGGGGCCGGCGTCCCGGCCCCGCCGGGCGGCGCGCCGCCGGGTTCGCCGGTTTCGTCGGTGGGGCCCGCTAGCGTCCGCGTCGATGGGTGCGACGTGGATGAGCTTCCTGGGCGGGCTCCTCGGCGCGCTGCTCGGTGCCCTGGCCAACATCCTGGTCGGCGAGGGCAAGCGGCGCCGCGAGGAGGACACCGCCCTGCTCGGCTGGTGCAGCCAGGTCTACGACTGGGTCGTCGAGGGCAAGGTCGCGCCGGAGGCCGCGCGGCACATGCTGGAGGAGCGGCGGATCGCCGGGCACTGGTACGCCTTCAACCGGCGCTACGCGAAGCGGGTCGACGCTATCCTGGACGAGCTCGACCGGGCCTTCGCGCCGCCGGAACCACCGGGCGCGGCCCGGGAGGTGTTCGTGCTCGACACGGAGGACGACGATGGCCGACCAGGATGACGGGCACGTGGTCACCGAGGTGACCGCGCGCCAGGTCCGCGCCGCCCGCTTCCGGGTGGAGCGGGACTCGAGACAGGGCCGGGTCACCCCGGAGCGCATCCGCAGGCTCGCCCGGGTGCTGCTGCCGGGGGAGGAGTCCCCGCAGCCCGGCTGATCCGGTCCTGCGCGCCCGGGATCCGCCGGATTCCGGCGCGGTTCCGGGTGCCTGCCGGAGGCATACGTGCGGGTCAGCCCTCGCCGTCGGCGTCGGCCACGTCCGGGCTGTCGCCGTGCGGATCCTGCGTGCCGCCGTCCGGCCGGTCCTCCGGCGGCGCCGTCATCGTGGGCTCGGCGTCCTGGTCCACGGGGTCGTCGGGCAGCGCCGGCTCGTCCTCGGCCCTGCTGTGCTCGGGGTTCTGCGGGTCGGTCATGGTCCCCGCCTACCCGGGTGGGGGTGGGGTATGCGGGCGCGCCGACGCACGGCCCGCGTCAGAACGGGATCAGCGGGACGATCGCGGTGCGCAGGATCAGCACGCCGACGAAGACGATGATGAAGGCGAGGTCGAGGCTGATCCCGCCCAGGTTGACCGGCTTCACGACCCGGCGGACCGGCGCGATCACGGGTTCGGTGATGCCGTGCGTCACGCGGCGGGCCTGGTAGAGGGCGGAGCCGCCGCTGCCGGGGGAGAGCACCCCGATCCAGTCGACGACCACCCGCGCGAGCAGGACCACCTGGAACAGCACCAGCAGCAGCCCGAGGAGGGAGGCGATCACGGCGGTCTCCTTTCCGGTTCCCCTCCGAGTGTCCCGGTCCCAGGTGAGAGGGGCCTGAGAGTTTCTGTCGGTGCTCCCTTCTAAGGTCGACGACCATGACGGCCGGGAGGGTGGGTGGCGCCATCGTGTCGCCCGCGGCGGACGCGACCGCCCGGGCGCGGTGGCGTGCGCTCGCGCTCACGGACCCGATCGCCCGGCTGGTGCGCAACGCCGCGCACGCCGGGATCGACGACGAGCTGTTCGACCTCCGGCAGCTCGCGCTGGCCGCCGTCGACCTGGTCGTCGGGTCGATGGGATTCGCCCGCGAGGCCACCCTGGAGGAGGTCGCGGACGACCTGACGGCCCTGGCCGCCCGGATGCGGCCGGACCGCGCGCACCAGGCCCGGGACGTCGCGCAGGTGGTACTGAAGGGCCTGCTCAACGAGGCGCACGAGCACCGCCGCTTCACCTACTGGTTCGCCGACCTCTCCGGCGAGCGGGTGGCGCGCGAGCCCTACAGCTTCCGGCTGCTCTCGCTGCGGGACGCGGAGTACGGGCCGGTGCTGGTCGCGTCGGACCAGGCGATCACGCTGTTCCTGCACGGGCTCGACGTCGACCTGGAGGACGCGGACCGCGCCCTGGCCCACGTGCTGCAGCGGCAGCTGGACGACCGCCGGTTCGACGCCGCCGTGCGCACCGCCGCCCAGGCGGAGCGCACCTCCGTCGGCATCGCCGCCACGCTGTCGGAGCTGCTCGACGCGACCCGGCGGGACGTCGGCACCCACGACTGGTTGGTCGACGTGCCCGAGCGGCTCGCGATCGCCCGCCGGCACGTGGAGGAGCGGATCGCGGAGGACGACCGGTTCCTCGAGCACGTGCAGAGCGGGCTCGACGCCGAGACGAGCGCCGACGTCCGCGCGGCGTCCGGGCGGATCGTCGACCTGCTCGGGCGGGTCCGGCAGGTCCACCTCGACCTCGAACGGCGGCTGGTGGGCGCCCGCGAGGTGTTCCTCGCCGCCCAGGTCCGGCAGCGGCTGGCCAGGCGCCGCCGGCTGCGGATGCTCGCCCTGGGTGAGGACCTCCTGCGGCCGGCCCTGGACCTGCCGCGCGAGCAGGCCGTGGAGGTCACCACGGCGTTCGCCGACCGGTCGCTCGGGATCAGCGTGCCGCGGCTGGTCCGGTTCGACGACCTGCTCGACCAGCTGTGGGCGCCGCCGCGGCAGCGCGAGACCGTCGAGCCGGTGTCGGAGGAGGCCGCCCTCGAGGAGACGGTCGAGGAGGACGTCCAGCGCTACCCCGCCGCCGTCGTCGAGGCGGCGCGCGGCGTCCTCGACACCGCCCGCGCGGTGCCGGCCCGGTTGTCGGACCTGCTCGACGCGTGCGGGTCGGACGAGGTGGCCGAGCTGGTGCTGCTCTCCGCGCTGTGGGCGTTCGCGCCCGACCCGGTGGCGGACGAGGAGGAGCCGGACGGCTCGGTCGAGCTGGCCGCCGGGCTCGCGGCCGAGGACGACGGAGCGCGCCTCGACCATCGGCTGGCCCGCGGGCGGGACCTGCTGCTCCGCGCCGTCCGGCCGGACGAGGCCGGACCCGCGCAGGACGAGGTCGGGGAGGACGAACTGGAGCTGGTGTCGCGGTGAGTGGTTCCGTTGCGGCCGACCTGACCGAGGTCAGGGCGGCGGCCGAGCTGGTGGCGTTCGGCCTGCAGCGCCGCTCCCGCCCCGTGGAGGGGAGCGACTACCGCGCCCTGCTGGACCGGTACCGGTCCGAGCTGCGCTTCCGGGACGTCGTGGACACGATGGCCGAGGGCCTCGGCCTCGAGGTGCTCGGCACGCCGCGCTCGGGGATCGTGCTCGCGCCCGAGCCCGGTGGCGCGTTCGCGACCCGGCTCGCCGACCTGCGCACGATGGACCAGGCGGAACGGCTGGTGTTCGGCCTGGTCCTGCTGGGGATCGCGGCGTACGCGTACCCGCAGGACGTCGACTTCGACGACCCGGAGACCAAGCTGGTCGACGTCGTCAAGGTCGACGAGTTCCTCCGCTCCGCGATCGGCACGCTCCAGGGCCAGGAGGGCGGCGAGGGCACTCCGGAGGAGCGCGCCCGGGCGGCCGCCGAGGTCTACGCCGACATGCCGCAGCTGATCACCACGCAGACCGGTCGGCGCGCCCGCGGCTGCACCCTCAAGGTGATCGAGGACGCGCTGGGCTGGCTCGTCGACCAGGGCGCGGCGCGTGAGGCCACCACCCTGGGGCCGGACGTCTACCACCTCACGGACCGCTTCCGGCTGCTCGTCGCGGACTCGGCCGGCGGCGCGGCCCTCGACGCGTTGCGCGGGCTGCGGGCGACGGAAGGACGGGCGCGGTGACGGCCCCGGTGATGTGGAAGATGAGCCGGGTCCGCCTGGACCGGGTCGGCCCGAGCGCGGCGCGGTTCCTCGACGTCACGCTGGACTTCACCGACGAGCGCGACGGGCACCCGCTCGACTCGATCCTCTGGCTGCGCAACGGCGGCGGGAAGTCCACCCTCCTCTCCCTGGTCTGCGCGTTGATCCGGCCGCGCCGCCGGGACTTCCTCGCGACGGCCGCCACCGGCAAGCACCTCGAGGACTACGTGCTGGGGGCGGACACCGCGCACGTCGTCGTCGAGTGGTCGGGGCCGGACGGGCGGCGCCTGGTGACCGGCGCCGTCCACGAGTGGGCCGACCGTGCGCAGCCGGCCGATCCGAACCGCGACCACGACCGGCTCAACTCCCGCTGGTACCTGTTCCGACCTCAGCCCGGGCGGGCGGAGCTGGACCTGCTGCCCTTCGAGATCGACGGGCGTCCGGCCACCCAGAAGGACTTCCTCGCCGCGGTGCGCGCGTGGGACGCGGTGCCGCAGGCCGGCGTGGCGATCACGGACGGGCTGGACCGCTGGGCCCGGCTCCTCGACGAGCACGGCCTCGACCCGGCGATCTTCACGGCGCTCCTGCAGATGAACGCCACCGAGGGCGGCATCGAGGGGCAGTTCCAGTTCCGCAACGCGGACCAGTTCGTGCGCTACCTCCTTGAGCTGATCGTCGATCCCGAGGTGCCGGGCCAGGTGTCGGCGATCCTCGAACGCGTTCGCGCCGGGCTGGCCGAGCGGCCCGAGCTGCTCGCGGACCTGGCGTTCGCGTCCGAGGCGGCCCCGCTGCTCCGCTCGCTCGCCGAGGGCCGGGCCACGCTCGCCGGGGCCGAGGAGGCCGAGCGCGCCGAGCAGGAGCGGGCCGCCCGACTGGCCGGCGCGATCGCGGCGGGCGTCGGCCGCGCGCGCCGCGAGGAGGCGGCGTACTCCGACCGGCAGCAGGAGCTGGCCGCGCACCTCACCGAGCTGCGCGGGCTGGCCGCGACCGCCGAGGAGCTGGAGTCGGCGCTGCGCGGGCTCGCCGCGCGGAACCGGGTGGAGGCGGCGCGGGAGGAGCTGGCGCAGGCGCAGGCCGGCCAGGAGCGTGCCCGGGCGGAGCTGGCGGCATGGCGCGCGGTCGTGGACGTGCTCCGGCTCCGCGATGCCCGGGCGCGGGTGCGGTCGTTGGAGGAGCAGCTCGCCGCGGCCGAGGAGGACGCGGAACCCCTGCGGCGCAGGCTCGCCGAGGCCGCCGCCCGATACGCCCGCAGCCTCGACGCGGCCCTCGCCGAGCAGACCGAGCAGGTCGCGGTGCTCGAGGAGCGACTGTCGGCGGCCCGCGCGGCGGCCGACGCCGCCCGCGAGCGGGCCCGGGCGGCCACGCGCGTCCAGGGCACGCTGTCCGGTGAGCTGGCGGCCCTGCGCACCCGGCTCGCGGAGCTCGACGCGGGCATCGACGCCTCCCGCGCGCAGGGGCACCTCGACCCGGAGGAGGAGGTGGCCGCGGCCGTCGAGCGGCACCGGGCGGCGGACGCCGAGGCCGCCGCCGAGCTGGACCGGCTGCTCCAGGACCGGGCCGGACTCCGGGAGCGCCGCGACGAGCTGCGGGCGGCCGCGGACTCCCTCGCGACCGGGCGGCGCACCCTCGCCGAGCGGCACCGGGTGGCCGCCGAGCGTCGCGCCGGACTGCGGGCCCGGGCCGCGGAGCTGGCCGCCGACGACCGGCTGCGCGCGCTGGCCGGTGGCGACGAGGTGGACCCGATCACCGAGGCGGGCGACCTGGAGGCCCTGCTCACCGCGGCGATCGCGCGGGCCGACCGGCACCGCGTCGAGCTGGCGGTCGAGGGGGCGGAGGACGAGCGCGCGCTCGCCGCGCTGGGCACGTCCGGCCTGCTCCCGCCGGCCCTGGACCTCGCCCGCGCGCAGGAGGCGGTGGAGGCCGCGGGGATCGCCGTCGCGACGGGCTGGCGCCACCTCGCCGACTCGGTCCCCCAGCGGGAGCACGAGGCCGTCCTGCGTGCGGCGCCCGCGCTGGCGTCGGGCCTGCTCGTCCACGCCGAGGCCGACCTGCCGACGGCGCGCCGGGCGCTCGCCGCGGCCGGCCTCCGCCCGACCACCGCCCTCGTCCTGGCCACCACCGCCGAGCTCGACGCCGTCGTGCAGGAGAGTCGCTCGCCGCGGTTCGAGCTGGTCACGCCCGCCGCCGCGCTCACCGACCCGGCCGCGGCCGGGGCGGAGACGGCCGCGCGCGAGCAGGCCCGGGCCGCCCGGGCGTCCCGGGACGCGGCGCTGGTGGCGGACCGGGAGCGGGACGACGACCTGCGCCGCCACGTCCGCGCGCTGCGGGCGGACTGCCCACCCGGCACCCTCGAGGCGCTCGACGCGGAGGTCGCGGCCGCCGCGGAGGAGCTCGGCCGGGTGGACGAGGACGCCGCGCTGGTCGCGGTCGACCTCGCTGCGGTCGACGAGCGTGAGCAGGAGTGCGAGCACCGCCGCGAGGCGGCGGAGGCGATCCGACGGGCGGCCGGTGTGGCCGGGGCGGTGCTGCGCGGCATGGCCGAGCGGCTCGTCGCCGCCGAGGAGGCCCGGGAGCGGGCGCAGGTCCTGCCGGTGGAGATCGACGCCGCGCAACGGGAGGTCGAGCGGGCCGGCGCCGAGGAGGAGGCGGCCCGGCGGACCGCGCGGGAGGCGGAGGAGCGGGCGGCCGCGGTGCGCCGCAGCGTCTCCGGGCTGCGCGAGGCCCGCGACGGGCTGGACGTGTCCGCGGGCGATCCGGATACCGCGGACGCCCCGCCGGTGGCCGAGGCGCAGCGGGCGTGGGAGAGCGCCGGGCGTGCCTACGCGCGCGAGGTCTCCGACTCCGCGCTGGTCGCGGCGGTCGCCGAGGCGCGCCGGGCCGTCGAGGTCCCGGCGCAGCAGGTCGCCGCCCTCCCGCCGGCGGTGCAGGAGGCCGCGACCGCGCTGGTCGACGGGCCCGACGCGGTCGACGCCGAGGCCCGCGCCGCCGCCGTTGCCCGGGCCGAGCAGACCGCCCGGGCCGCGGACGAGGCTGTGGGGTCCGCCCGGTCCGCCGTGGCGCTGACTGAGTCAGAGCTCGGCCGCCACCCGACCGTCGGCGACCTGCCCGATCCGCCGCCGCCCGACGCCGCCACCGCGCTCGCCCTGGCGGACGGGGCCGCGGAGGAGCACGCCCGGCACCGGGCGGCCGCCGAGCGCGTCCGCGCCGAGCACGAGAAGGCCGGCGGGCTCCGGGCGGAGGCACGCGAACGGGCGTCGGAGCTCGGACACCAGGGGCAGCTGCTGGGCGTCGCGCCGCCGGAGGCCGACGAGGTCACCGCTCACGAGGTCACCGCCGACGAGGTCCTGGCTGATGAGGTCACCGTGGACCAGGCCACCGCCGAGGTCACGGCCGTCCGGGACCGGCTCGACGCCGCCGGCGCCGCGGTCCGTCGCGGCCGGGGCGCCGTCGAGAAGGTGGCCCGCGAGATCGTCCTGTGGTCGGCGGCGGACCGGTTCGCCGCGGTCAAGCCCGCGGTGCGGGACCGGTTCCGGGTCACGGACGTCGCCGGCGAGCTCGGCCCGGAGGCGGAGGACCTCGCCCGCGAGCTGGAGACCTACGCGGCGAACCTGCGGGGCCGGCTGGAGGAGCTCGAGGAGCACAAGTCCGTCGTCGTCACGGCGATGACCGGCATGGTCCGCCAGGCGCTCAAGGCGCTGGCCCGTGCGCAGTCGCTGTCCGAGCTGCCGGAGAACCTCGGGCCGTGGGCGGGGCACCGCTTCCTGGAGGTCGGACCGCGGTCGGCAGTGGAGACCGCGGACGCCGTGGTGCGGGACCGCTGCGCCCGGCTGGTCGACCTGCTGACGTCCAGGGGTGCGGAGGTCCCCCGCGGCCAGGAGCTGTTGTGGCAGGCCACGAACGCGGTGGTCGGCGACGGCAACTGGAAGGCGCGGGTGCTCAAGCCGTCGACCGCGCTCGCCCTCGAGCGGGTGCCGGTGGAGCGGATGCGGAAGTGGTCCGGCGGCGAGAAGGTCACCATCTCGCTGCTGCTGTTCTGCATGGTCGCGAAGCTGCGCGCCACGAGCCGCGGCCGGGACCTGCCGGGGCTGGGCGCGCTGCCCCTCGACAACCCGCTCGGCAAGGCCAACTACGTGGTGTTCCTGGACCTGCAGCGCAAGGTCGCCGCGGCCAACGGCGTACAGCTGATCTTCCTGACGGGGGTGGGGGACATGAAGGCGGTCGGCCGCTTCCCCAACATCATCCGGCTGCGCAACACGGCCAACCGGGGCCGGGAGTACGTCCGGGTCGCCGACCGCACCCAGGCGGGGGAGGACCCGGCGGGCGCGGTGGACGTCACGCGGATCCACCGCGACGACCCGGTGCTCACCCTGCTGTAGCGCTCATGATCCACGTCCGGGCCGGAGAAGCGTCGGAGACCGGCGGTTCCGCTGCCGGGGAGTGGATCATGGTCGGCGAGGGAGGTACTTCTCCGCCGCCGCCCGATAGCGCTCCTCCAACCCCGGGGTGAGCTCGCCCTCGTACCGCTCCGAGGTCCCGCTCGCCCAGGCCGGGGGCTCCGACCCGCCGGAGAGCACCCAGGCGGCCTGCCGGGCGGCGCCGTCGGCCACGTACTCACCGGGTTCGGGCACCACGACCGGCACGCCGAACACCGTCGGGGCGATCAGCCGCACCGCCTCCGAGCGGGCGGCGCCACCGATCAGCATGATCTCGTCCGCGTGCACCCCGACCGCGGCGAGGGCGTCGACCCCCGCCTTCTGCCCGGACAGCATCCCCTCGATCGCGGCCCGCGCGAGGTTGGCGGGCGTGGCGTTGGCCAGCGTCATGCCGTGGATCGCGCCGGTGGAGTCCGGCAGGTTGGGCGTGCGCTCGCCCTCCAGGTACGGCACGAGCGTGAGGCCCTCCGCGCCGGGCGCGGCGGAGAGCGCGAGCCGGGACAGCTCCGCGTGGTCGACGCCGAGCAGCCGGGCGGCCGCGTCGAGCACCCGGGCCGCGTTGAGCGTGACCACCAGCGGCAGGAAGGCGCCGGTCGCGTCGGCGAACCCGGCGATCGTGCCGGTCGGGTCACTGCCCTGCCGGTCCCCGCGCGCCGACACCACGCCCGAGGTCCCCAGCGAGACGACGACGTCGTCGCCCGCCCCGAGCCCGAGCGCGGCGCCCGCGTTGTCCCCGGCCCCGGGGCCGAGCCGGAACCCCGGGCCCTCGACCGACTCGGTGGGGCCGAGCACCCGGGGGAGGACGACGTCGTCGCGGCCGAGGCCGAGTCGCAGCAGGTCGCGGCGGTAGTTCCCGGAGGAGGCGTCGAAGTAGCCGGTGCCGGAGGCGTCCGACCGGTCGGTGACCAGCGCGTCGAGTCCCGGAGCGCCGTGTCGACGGTCGGCTCCGCCGCCGGCCAGCTGCCAGGTCAGCCAGTCGTGCGGGAGGCAGACGGCGGCGGTGCGGGCGGCGTTGGCGGGCTCGTGCTCGGCGAGCCACCGCAGCTTCGTCACGGTGATCGACGCGACCGGCACCGTGCCGGTGGCGTCCGCCCAGGCCTGCGCGCCCAGCTCCTCGACGAGCGCGGCGGCCGCGGCGGCGGACCGGGTGTCGTTCCACAGCAACGCCGGCCGGACGACCTCGCCGGTCTCGTCGAGGCACACCATGCCGTGCTGCTGGCCGGCGACGCTGACGGCCGCGACGTCCGCGAGCCCGCCGGCCTGCTCGAGGGCCTGCTGCAGCGCCGCCCACCAGTGCTTCGGCTCGACCTCGGTCCCGTCGGGATGCGTGGCCCGCCCGGAGCGGACCAGCTCCCCGGACTCCGCGTCCCGGACGACGACCTTGCAGGACTGCGTCGACGAGTCGACGCCGGCGACCAGCTCACCCATGCCGATCACCCTGCCCTGCGCGCCCCCTCGGGCGCGAGGGCAGGATCGGGCGCGTGCAACGACTTCTGATCACGGGAGCCGCCGGGCGGATCGGGCGGATGCTGCGGGCGCGGATGCCGCGCCCCGACCGCGAGCTGCGGCTGCTCGACCGCGTCCCGGTCGACGAGCCGGGCGCGATCACCGCCGACGTCGCGGACCTCGACGCGATGGTGGCCGCGTGCGAGGGCGTCGACGCCGTCGTGCACCTCGGCGGGATCTCCGGCGAGGCGGACTGGGCGTCCATCCGGGACGCCAACATCGAGGGCACGTACGCGGTCTTCGAGGCCGCGTGGCGGGCCGGGGTGCCGCGGGTGGTGTACGCGTCGAGCAACCACGCCGTCGGGTTCGCGCACCAGCCCGACGACCCCGATCTCGACATGCCCGACGACCTCGCACCCCGCCCCGACACCTACTACGGCGTCAGCAAGGTGCTCGGCGAGGCGCTGGGCAGCCTGCACCACGACCGGCACGGGCTCGATGTCGTCTGCCTGCGGATCGGCACCTGCGCCGAGGAGCCGCACGACCTGCGCGGGCTGTCGACCTGGCTCTCGCCGGACGACTGCGCGCGGCTGGTCGAGGCGGCCGTCGCGACCCCGTCGCCGGGCTTCCGGATCGTCTGGGGCGTCTCGGCCAACAGCCGTCGCGTCTGGTCCCTCGACGGCGGCGCGGCGATCGGGTACGTCCCGCAGGACGACGCCGAGGTGTTCGCCGACCGGATCGGGCCCGGCGACCCGGCGAAGGACGAGGCCGGGAGGAGGTACGTCGGCGGCGCCTTCACGCTCTGACCACCCGGGATGTGCGGCTCGGACGCCCGGAAGTGGCGACGCGGGGGACACGGCGGGACCTCAGAGGGCCATGGCGTCCGTCCAGAGGCGGGCGGAGCGACCCGTGAGGACGTCCAACAGGGCGCCCGCCTGCGCGTCCGTCAGCGAGGCCACGTAGTCGATCACCGCCCGTCCGCGGGCGAGGTCGCCGACCTGCGCCGCCTTGACCACACCCTCCTCGGCGAGCGCGGAGTACTCGCCGCGGGCCAGCTCGACCAGGTCGTGCAGCCGCGGCGGGAGACCGGGGGCGTCCGGCGAGCGGCCGTCGGCGAGCCAGTCGTGCAGCGCGCCGACCAGCCCGGTGACGACGGTCGCCTGGCCGCGCTGGTGCGAGGCCAGGTCGGCGCGGCGCAACACGAACTGCTGGTGCACGAACTTCAGCACCGCCACCTCGTGCCACTGCGCCTCGCCGAGGGCGACGTGCGCCGCGCGGACCGGCGGGTCCTCGAGCACGCGGATGCCGCCGACGAGCCGTGAGGTCCAGCGTGCGGAGAACTCGGCGACGGCCCGCTCGGCCGCCATCGACCCGTCGAAGGGCACGGCGAGCAGGCCGTCGACCAGCTCGGCCCGCACCCGGGAGACGGCGGCGGCGAAGGCGTCGTCGGAGTAGACCCAGTCGTCCCGTTCGGCGAGCCGGCGGCGCAGGCGCTCCAGCGCGGCGCCCGGCCCGGCGGTGGGGCCGGGCTCGGCGGACCGTTCCCAGCCGCGCAGCTCGGCGGCCACCCCGGCCTGCTGGAGCACGCCGACCCGGTGGAAGTCCTCGACGTCGTGGATGGCGTAGGCGATGTCGTCGGCCGTGTCCATCACCGCGGCCTCGACGGTCTGCTGCCACGGCGCGACCGGGAACGGCGCCCGGGCCGCCCGCAGCTCGCCCAGCTCGGTCACGTAGGCGGAGAACTTGGCCGACCCGGAGTCGGGGACGCCGGGGAGCGGGCCGCCGCCGCGGGGCGGCAGGTCGGCCTCGCTGGGGTGCGGGTCCGGGTACCCGCGCCGCGCCCAGGGGTACTTGAGGACGGCGGCGCGCACCGCCGCCGTCAGGCCGAGGCCGGTGCGCCCCGGGCCGTGCAGGTCGATCGTGGTGACGATCCGGAAGCTCTGTGCGTTGCCCTCGAAGCCGTCCCGCAGGCCGAGGCGTTCGCGGGCGAGCCGGTCGAGCACCTGCTCGCCGAGGTGCCCGAAGGGCGGATGACCGAGGTCGTGCGCCAGCGCCGCGGCCTCGACGACGTCCGCGTCGCACCCGCCGAGCTTGTCGACCACCGGCCCGGACTCCTCGCCGAGCCGCTCGGCGATCGCCCGGCCGACCTGCGCGACCTGCAACGAGTGCGTGAGCCGGTTGTGCAGCAGCAGCCCGGCCCCGTTGGGGCTCACCACCTGCGTGACGCCGGCGAGGCGGGCGAAGAAGGGCGACGCGGCGATCCGGTCCCGGTCCACCCGGAACGGCGAGCCCGCCAGCCCGGCTCCCGTCTCCGCCGCACCGGACGCGCGCTCCTCCCGCCCGTCGGCCGTGCGCAGGGTCATGCGCAGCAGGCTATCCGCGCGGCCCCGCGCCCGCCGGGACCGTCTGGACGCAGCATGGATCCATCACGCCTCCATGACGGGTCGTTCGGCGAGTCATGGATCCATGACGTCTCCAGGACGGGCCCTTCGACGCGTCGTGGGCCGCGCGCCGGAGCCGGATCACAGGCGGTGGAGGCGCACCGGGATCCCGCCCACCGGGACGGGGAGCGAGGTGTTGTCCCAGCGCAGCGTGTAGCCGGGCTCGACCTCCCAGCGGTAGGTCCGCAGCATCTCGTGCAGGATCGCGGTGACCTCGTAGGTGCCGAAGTGCAGGCCGATGCACTTGTGCACGCCGCCGCCGAAGGGGATCCAGGCGTCGCGGTCGGAGCGGTCCTCGCGGCGCGACTCGGAGAAGCGGTCGGGGTCGAAGGTCTCCGGGTCGGTCCAGCAGGTCGGGTCGTAGTGGTTCACCCCCTGCGCGACGACGACCCGGGTCCCCTTCGGCACGAAGTACCCGGCCACCGTGGTGTCCTTCACCGCCGTGCGCATCACGACCGGGACCGGCGCGTCCATCCGGAGCGCCTCCTTGATCACGAGCTCCAGCGTGCCGAGGGACTTCAGGGCGGCGACGTCCGGGGGCGTGTCGCCCAGCGCGAGGGACTCCGCGCGGGCCTTCTCCTGCCACTCCGGGTTGCGGCCCAGGTGGTAGGCGGCGGACGCGGTGGCGATGGTCGACGTGTCGTGCGCGGCCATCATCAGGAAGATCATGTGGTTGACGACGTCGTCGTCGGAGAACCGCTCGCCCTCCGGCGTGACGGCGTGGCAGAGGGCGGTGAACAGGTCGTCGCCGTCGCCCGCCCGCTTGGCCGGCAGCGCGTCCCGGAACCACTTCTCCAGCACGGCGCGGCCCTGCAGGCCCTTCTGCCAGCGCGTGCCCGGGATCGGGTACCGCACGAAGGCGTTGGCCGCGCGCACGCAGTCGACGAAGGCCCGGTTGATCTCGTCCGCCTCCGGGCCGCTGCGGGCGTCCATGAACACCCGGGTGGCGATGTCGAGGGTCATGCTCTTCAGCGCGGGGTAGAGCCGCAGCGACCCCTGCCACGTCGGCACCACGTCCCGGACCACGGGCACGGCCTCGTCGACGTAGGACCTGATGCGCTCGGCGGTGAACGCCTCCTGCATGATCCGCCGGTGGGCGCGGTGCTCGTCGAAGTCCATGAGCATCAGCCCGCGGTGGAAGAACCGGTCGACCAGGACCCGCCAGCCCTCCTGTGAGAACGCCTTGTCCCGGTTGGTGAGCACCTCGCGGGTCGCCGCCGGGCCGCCGACGACGAGCGCGCGGCCGGTGGGGCTGCGCATCCACCAGACCGGGCCGTAGTGGGCGCTGCGGCGGCGGTTGAGGTCGGTGCCGAAGCGGACGTAGCCGAGCGCGTGCCCGAGCAGGGGCAGCCCGTCGTCGCCCGGCACCGGGCGCAGACCCTCCGGGGCGGTGGAGAACGGCGAGCCGACGGTGCCGGCGGAGCGCTCGAGCAGGGCGCGGTCGACCCGCTCGGGCAGCGGCAGGGTCAGCACGGAGGAGAACCGCTCCCGGGCGCGGCGCGGGAGCGACCCGAGTCCCGCACCGACCTGCTGCACCTGCTCGATCACCGTCACTGAGTCCTCCTCGACCTCGGCTGCGCCACCGACGTTAGACACTGTGACCAAATGTGTCCAGACGATTGACGGATCCGGCGTTGACGTCCAGGCTGGCCGGGTGGAACCGAGGTCGATGGCCCAGCGGGCGCGCGCCGGACTGCGCGACGACGCGCTCGACGTCGCCGAGGAGCTCGTGGTCGACCGCGGGTTCCGGGCCTTCTCGATGCGCGACCTCGCCACCCGGGTCGGGGTGAGCCGCCAGACCCTCTACACCGAGTTCGGCGACCGCCGGGGCGTGGCGTCGGCGCTGGTCCTGCGCTCGACCGAGCGGTTCCTCGACGAGATAGAGCAGGCCCTGGCCGGGGAGGCGGACCTGCACGCGGCCTGGGTGGCGGCGGTGCGGGGCGCGCTGGCCCGGGCCGAGGGCAACCCGCTGCTCACGACGCTGCTGACCGGCGAGGAGGGAACGCCGGAGCTGTTCGGCACGGACAGCGAGCCGATCGTGGTCGCGGCGCGCGAGCGGGCGGCGGGCTACCTGCGCCGCCGCCGGCCCGATCTCGACCCCGACACCGTCGGGCTCGCCGCCGAGACCGCGGCCCGGCTCACGGTGAGCCACATCGTGCTCCCGCTCGCCCCCGCCGACGTGATCGCCGAGCAGGTGGCCACGGTCGTCACCCGCATCTGCGAGGAGTGATGGTCGCTCTGACGACCGTTGCCGGCACGAGGAGTCAGCGGGTCAGGCGGGGCAGCAGGGCGCTCGCGACCGTGATCATCGCGGCGGCGGCGAGGACGAGCACCCCGAAGCAGAGGCCCAGTCGCGCCGGTTCGCCGATCAGCAGCCCGCGCAGCGCCTCCACCTCGTAGGACAGCGGGTTGACGTGGTTGACCCACTGCAGCCACGTCGGCATCAGCGCCACCGGGTAGAGCGCGTTCGAGGCGAAGAACAACGGCATGGTGATCGCCTGCCCGATGCCCATCAGCCGGTCGCGGGAGAGCACCAGCCCGGCGATCGTGATCGACAGGCAGCAGAAGAAGGCCGAGCCGAGCATCAGCGCCACGACCACGCCCAGCAGCTTCAGCGGGTTCGCCGTGAGCGACACGCCCAGGGCCAGGGCGAGCAGCAGCACGACGACGGCCTGGGCCACCGCCCGCACCCCGGCCGCGAACGCCTTGGCCGCGACGAGGGCGACCCGGGGCGTCGGTGTGACCATCAGCTTGGCCAGCACGCCGGCGTCGCGCTCCCAGATGATCTGGATGCCGTAGAAGATCGCGATGAACAGCGCCGACTGGGCGAGGATGCCGGGGGCGAGGAAGTCCAGGTAGGGCGTGCTCCCCGTCGGGATCGCGTGGATGTTGGTGAACACCTGGCCGAAGACGATCAGCCACAGGGCGGGCTGCACGGCGCGGGTGAGCAGCTCGGTGCGGTCGTGGCGGAGCTTCTGCAGCTCCACCAGGCACATGGTGGCGATGCGCGAGAGGGCGGTGCGGACGAGCGCGACCGGGCCTGGTTCGGCGTCAGCCCAGGCGGCCGGCGGTGCGGCGAGCGGCGCGGACATCGCGGATCCCTCCCTTGTCACTGCCGTCGAGGGTGTCGCCGGTGTGGTGGCGGAAGACGTCGTCGAGCGTGGCGTCCGGTCCGATGGCGCTCTTCAGCTCCCCGGGGGTGCCGAGCGCCCGCACGCGGCCGCGGTGCATCAGCGCGATCCGCTCGCAGTGCTCGTCGGCCTCCTGCATGGCGTGGGTGGTGACCAGCACCGTCATGCCGGTCTCGGCGCGGGTCCGGGCGATCCGTTCCCACACGCCGTCGCGCGCGACGGGGTCCAGGCCGACCGTCGGCTCGTCGAGGACCAGCAGCCGCGGGGCGCTGACCAGGGCCTGCGCCAGCTCGAGCCGGCGGACCATGCCGCCGGAGTAGGTCTTGACGGGCCGGTCCGCGGCCTCGACCAGGTCCATCGCCTCGAGCACGCCCTCGACCTGCGCGGTGCGAGCACGGCGCGGCACGTCGAAGAGCCGGGCGAAGAGCATCACGTTCTCGCGGCCGGTCAGCGTGCCGTCGGCGGAGAGCTGCTGCGGGACGTACCCGATCAGCCGGCGGACCTGGGTGCGCTGCCGGGCGACGTCGCGGCCGAGCACGGCGACCGTGCCGGGCGGGGCGGGCAGCAGCGTGGTGATCGAGCGGAGGGTGGTGGTCTTGCCGGCGCCGTTCGGGCCGAGCAGGCCGAACACCTCGCCGCGCCGGACCTCGAGGTCGAGGCCGTCGACGGCGACGGTGTCGCCGAAGGCCTGGCGCAGCCCGGTGCACCGGACGGCCGGGGGATCGGGGCTGTCGACGGGGCTGGTCACGGGGCCTCCGGCACGGATCGGTCCTCGAGGGTGGCGAGGAGGTGTTCGAGGGCGGGGAGCGCGGCGGTGATCGCGCTGCGCTCGGCCGGGTCGAGCTGCGCGAGGCCGGCGTCGAGGAGCTCGCGGCGGGCCTCGCGGCGCTGCCCCAGGCGCTCGACGGCGGCCGGCGTGAGGAAGAGCCGGACGGCGCGGCGGTCGTCCGGGTCGGGGTCGCGGCGCAGCAGACCGGTGTCGACGAGCTGGTTGACCAGGGTGCTCACCGAGTTGCCGGCGAGGTGGAGCGCCCGCGCGGCGGCCGCGACGCCGATGCCGGGTTCCGCCTCGACCTGCTGCAGCAGCTCCGCCTGCGCCCCGCGCAGCGGCGGCCCGCCGAACCGGGCGCGCAAGCGGCGGCGGAGCACGCGCCGCAGCCCCACGACGACGCGCAGCACGTCGTCCGAGGTGGTGGGGGTGGCGGGGGTGGGTGCCGAGGCGGCGACGGCGGTGGGTGCCGAGGCGGTTGCGGAGGCGGTTGCGGAGGCGGGTGCCGCGGGGGGTGCTGAGGTGGGTACGGCCACGCCTACGACGATAGCTCGCACTCAGAGCTGTTAGCCACGCTCAACATCAGGCGAAGCCGGAGGACTAGATGAGCGAGCGGCGCTGTCGCTCACTCCTAGTGAGCGAGAGCGCCGGTCGCTCAGTGTGGAGTGGTTCGCCCGGTGCAGGGTGGTTCGCTCGGGGGGCGTGGCGCCGATCTCGTACGCAGTACTCCGTATTGCGGAGGCGGTCGGAGCCCGACCAGCCTTGCCCTCCCGTCGTCTTCGGGCTCGGCCTCTTCGGGGTTCAGCCGCGACCGGCGAAGTCAGGTAGGTGCGTGCACATGTCGTCAGACCCTGCCGTCCGGAGCACCGGGCTCCGCGCTGACCTCGACGATCCCGTGGCTCGGGAGTTGTTGTCGTCCGCGATCCCCGCGCGCTTGGCCTATTGCTGGCGAGACGGGACTCCGCGGGTGGTGCCGATCTGGTTCCACTGGGACGGCACGGAGATCGTGATGGCGTCGCCGCCGGGTGCGCCCAAGCTGAAGGCGCTCGAGGACGGAGTCCCCGTCGCGCTCACCATCGACTCCGACGAATGGCCCTACAAGGTCCTCTCGATCAGGGGCCGCGCACAGGTCGCGAAGGTCGTCGGCGTCTGTGCGGAGTACGCCAGAGCGGCAGAGCGATATTTCGGACCGAGCGAGGGTGCGGCGTGGGTGAGCCGGTTCCCGCCCGACGTCGAGATGTGGCGCATCGCGGTCACCCCCGAGCAGGTGCGCATCCTCGACTTCGACACCCGCTTCCCAAGCGCGTTGTCGAGCTGAGCCCTCGTCGACGCCGACGCGTCGGTGACGCACGACCGGAACGGCCGGCCGAACCCGACCGGGTCACGGCCGCGGCGCCAGGCGTGAGCCGAGCTGCGAGCTGCCGGAAGGTCGGCCGCTCAAGTTCGGACAGGGCGTGGAGCCAGGGTCGCGGCGATCTCCTGCACCCGGGCCCGGAGGAGCTGGGCGGCCTCGGTGACCGGGACGTCGAACGGGCCCGTGGCGACGACGACCAGGCGCGCGCCGTGGCCCGTGCCCTCGACCAGCTCCCACCGCACCGTCCCGCCGCCGAGGACCGGCGGATCGAGCAGCGGGCGGGCGGCGTCCGCGGGGGCGGTGAGCTGCCGCTCGATCCGGATCGTGTCGCCCTCGGTCACCGGCGCGTCGAGGTCGAACTCGTGGACGTACTCCTCGTGCCGCGCCGTCATGTCGACCGTCGGGGCCGGCTCCTCTCCTGCCAGGACCTGCGACAACCCCTCGACGCACGCCGACCAGCCCGTCGCGAAGCTGGCGGCGCCGTAGTGGTCGCTGAACGCGTGGTGCAGGACCAGTACCGACCCGTCGTCGGCCGGGTGCACCTCCCAGCGCAGGTGGTCCGAGTCGCCCCAGCTGAACGCGAAGAGCCGGGGCGGGTCGAGGGCGGTGACGACGCCCCGCGTGTCGCCGTCGTCGAACACGATCTCCCCGCCCTCGCGCAGGTCGAGCCGGACCGTCGACGGGAACCACCGCGCCAGGTGCTCCGGCGTGGTCAGCGCGCGCCACACCTTCTCCGGCGGGTGGGGCATCGGCCGCTCGATCCGGAGCACGGTGCGGCCGTCGCGCAGTGTCAGGCTGTCGGGGGTCATCGGGTCTCCTCCGTGGGCACGGGGTCGGGCACCGGGTCGGGCACGGGATCGAAGTCGGGCACCGGGTCGGGCGCGGGATGGAAGTCGGGCACCGGGTCGGGCGCGGCATCGGAACCGGGCACCGGATCGGCCATGCGATCCAGCTCCCGCTCCAGGGCGTCGAGCCGGCGGTTCCAGAAGCGGCGGTAGGGGGCGAGCCACGCGTCGAGCTCGGCGAGCGGCTCCGCCCGCAGCGCGTACCGACGGCGCTGCGCGTCGACCTGCGCCTCGACCAGCCCGGCCTCGCGCAGCACCCGCAGGTGCTTGGACGTGCCCGGCTGGCTCAGGCCCAGCTCGGCGGAGAGCTCCCCGACCAGGCGCGGACGCTCCCGCAGCAGGTCGAGGATCCGGCGCCGGGCGGGTTCGGCGAGGACGGCGAACGGCAGCACGCCAACAATGTACCATATCAGTTATATAACTAGCAAGGGATGTACGAGCGTCGGGGGCTCAGACCTGAGACGCTCACTCCCATGAGCGAGCAGCAATGGTTCTACTGCCTGAAGCACCACACGGTGGAGGGTCCGGACGGCTGCCGGGCCGCAGACCGCCTGGGCCCGTACCCGGACCGGGAGACGGCCGCGCGAGCCCTCGAGATCGCCCGCGAGCGGACCGAGGCGGCCGACCGGTACGACGAGGAATGGCGCGAACGGGGTTCCACACGCTGATCACCGGCTAGGCTTCCCGTTCGATGCAGGCGCATGAACGGAGGATGCCGATGGACAGCAGGGTCGCTGTCGTGACCGGGGGCAGCCGCGGGATGGGGCGCGAGATCTGCCGGGATCTCGCCCGCCGCGGCCACCGGGTGGTCGTGGCCAGCCGGAAGGCCGAGGCGTGCGAGGCCCTCGCCGCCGAGCTCCGCGAGGAGTTCGGGGTGGAGGCGCTCGGGATCGCCTGCCACGTCGGCAGGTGGCAGGACTGCGACGCCCTGATGGATCGCGTGCTCGAGGAGTTCGGGCGGATCGACGTCCTGGTGAACAACGCCGGCATGTCGCCGCTCTACCCCTCGCTGGGCGAGGTGGGCGAGGACCTGTTCGACAAGGTGATCGGCGTGAACCTCAAGGGCCCGTTCCGGCTCGCGGTGCGGGCGGGCGAGGCGATGCAGAAGGGCGAGGGCGGGCAGATCGTCAACGTCAGCAGCATCGCCGCCGTGCAGCCCCAGCCCGGCGAGCTGCCGTACGCCACCGCGAAGGCGGGGCTCAACGCGATGACCCTCGGCCTGGCCCGCGCGTTCGGGCCGACGGTGCGGGTCAACTGTGTGATGCCCGGGATGTTCCGCACGGACATCAGCAAGGCGTGGAGCGACGAGATGTTCGCCAAGGGGGAGACCGCCGCGCTCGGCCGGATCGGCGAGGCGGAGGAGATCGTGGGGGCGGTGCGGTACCTGACCAGCCCGGACTCGAGCTTCACCACCGGGGCGATCCTCAAGGTCGACGGCGGCATGGCCTGGTCACCGGCATGACGGACACCGACACCCGTTCGGACGGCCGTGTCGACGCGAAGGGCGACACCCGGTCACGGCTGCTCGACGCCGCCGAGGCGTTGTTCGCCGAGCGGGGCAGCGAGTCGGTGTCCCTGCGCGAGATCGGCCGGGCCGCCGGCGCGCGCAACGTCATCGCGGCGCAGTACTGGTTCACCGACCGGGACGGCCTGATCAGGGCGCTGATCGACCGGCACCGGCCGGAGATCGAGGCGGCCCGGCACGCCCTGCTCGACGGCTACGAGACCGCCTTCGCCGACGGCCCGGACGGGACCGCCGGGGATGCGGACGCCCGGCTGGCGGCGCTCGCCGGCGCCCTGGTGCGGCCGAGCGCGGTCAAGCTGGACCAGGGCGCGAGCGGGGCCGGCTACCTGCGCACCGTCGCCGACCTGCTCACCCGGCCCGAGCCGCAGACCGAACCGCTGGGCTACGACGTCGAGGGCGGCAGCATCCTGCGCTGGCGCGCCCTGCTGGAGCCGCTCCTCGACCCGGACGCCGTCGTGCTGCACCGGCGTTTCCACGTGATCCGGTTCGTCGACGTCGAGCTGGCCCAGCGTGCCCGCGCGCCCGGCCGGCGCGACCACCGGCTGTTCGTGAGCCAGCTCGTCGACTCGGCCGCCGGGCTGCTGGGTGCCCGGGTCTCGGAGGAGACGCGGCGGCTGCGGGCCGAGAGGAGCGAGCGGTGAGGCCCGTGGACACCGTCGACCTGGACCGGCTGGCCGCCTGGCTCCGGACCCAGGGCGTCGAGGGAACGATCGGCGAGGTCACGCCGCTGGCCGGCGGGACCCAGAACGTCGTGCTGCGGATCGAGCTCGACGGCCGGCCGGTCGTGCTGCGCCGCCCGCCCGAGCACCCGCGGCCCACCAGCGACCGCACGATCGCGCGGGAGATCACCGTGCTGCGCGGGCTCGCCGGCACGGACGTCCCGCACCCGCGGCTGCTCGCGGGCTGCGAGGACACGTCGGTGCTCGGCGTCGTCTTCTACCTCATGGAGCTGATCGACGGCGTCAACCCCGGCGAGGAGGTCACGCCCGAGCAGCGGGCGGACCCGGAGCTGCGGCACGGGCAGGGCCTCGCCATGGCGCGGGCACTGTCGCGGCTCGGGGCCCTCGACCCCACGGCGCAGGGGCTCGACGTGCTGCGCAAGCCGGGCAGCTTCCTGGAGAAGCAGGTCCCGCAGTGGCTGCGCCACCTCGAGGGCTACCGCGAGTTCCCGGACTGGGAGCCGGGCGGACTGCCGGACGTCGAGCTGGTCGCCCGGTGGCTGGAGGAGCACCGGCCCGCCGACGCCCCGCCCGGGGTGATGCACGGCGACTTCCACCTGAACAACGTGCTGCTCGCCCGCACGGAGCCCGAGGTGGCGGCGATCGTGGACTGGGAGATGTGCACGGTCGGCGACCCGCTGCTGGACCTGGGCTGGCTGATGGTGACCTGGCCGCAGGAACCGACGGCGATGGACGTCGGCGGGCCGCTCGCTCAGCTCGGCGGCCTGCCCACGCGCAAGGAGCTGGTCGGGGCCTACGCCGACGCGGGCGGCCGCGAGCCGGTGCACGTCGACTGGTACACCGCGCTCGCCGGGTTCAAGCTCGGCATCGTCCTGGAGGGGACGTGGGCGCGGGCGAGCGCCGGCAAGGCGCCGCAGGAGATCGGGCAGCGGCTGCACGACCACGCCGTCGGCCTGCTCACCCTCGCCGGCCGGGTCGCGCGGGGGGAGTGGTCGGTGCTCGACTGAGCCGGGTCAGGTCGCGGTGCGGTGGACGCCGGCGAGGTGCACGTAGGCCGCGGCGTTGAGGGCGATGCCCTTGCGCTCGTCCTCGCCCGTCTCCTTGCGCACCTTGCCCGGCACGCCCGCGACCAGCGAGTTCGGCGGGATCTCCACGCCCTGGGTGATCACCGCGCCCGCGGCGACGATCGTGCCGGAGCCGATCCGCGCGCCGTTGAGCACCACCGCACCCATGCCGATCAGCACGTCGTCGGCGATGGTGCAGCCGTGCAGCACCGCCCGGTGCCCCACGCTGACCCCGGAGCCGATCGTGACCGGGAACCCGGGGTCGGCGTGCACCACGGTGCCGTCCTGGATGTTGGAGCGGGCGCCGACCGTGATCGAGTCCATGTCGCCGCGCAGCACGCAGGTGTACCAGACGCTCGCCTCGGCCTCGAGGCGCACGCGCCCGGCCAGCACCGCACCCGGCGCCACCCACGCCTGCGGGTCCATCGACGGCGTCGACCCCTCGATCGTGATCATCCTGCCCCTCTCACACCTTCTCGAACGCGCGCAGGATCTCCGCGCTGAACAGCACGAACCGTGCCACCTCGACCTGCGTGTCCGCCTCCCGGACGGTGGTCACGGCGATCCGGGCGGCGTCCGCGAGCGGCCAGCCGTAGATCCCGGCGGACACCGCCGGGAAGGCGACCGACCGGGCGCCGAGCTCGTCGGCGACCCGCAGCGACTCCCGGTACGCCGAGGCGAGCAGGTGCGAGCGGTCCTCCTTCTTCGCGTACACCGGCCCGACGGTGTGGATCACCCAGCGGGCCGGCATGTTCCCGGCCGTCGTGGCCACCGCCTGCCCGGTCGGCAGCCCGTCCGGGTACTTCGTGGCCCGCAGCTCCCTGCACTCGGCGAGGATCGCCGGCCCGCCGGCACGGTGGATGGCGCCGTCGACACCCCCGCCGCCGAGGAGCGACGAGTTCGCGGCGTTGACGACGGCGTCGACCTCCTGGGTCGTGATGTCCCCCTGGACCAGCTCGATCCGGGTCACGAGGCACCTCCCTGGGCGCGGAGCTTCTGCAGCAGCGGGATCGCCGCGATCTTCTCGTCCGTCAGCGACTCCCACAGCACTTCCCCGGTGGGCCGCGGGGCACGCGCGGGCCGGCAGTCGATCACCCGCTCCGGGGTGACGACGAGGTCCACGGGGATGTCGTGCGCCGCCGTCGGGATCACCCCGGCCGGCCGGACCTGCAGCTCGTGCACAGTGGTCACCACGACGGTGTGCTCCGAGATCAACCCGGCCGCGCCGGCCAGTGCGAACTCCAGGTCGGCGAACCCGCCGCCCTTGCCCAGCCGCGCCCCGTCCGCGCCGACGGCGACGCAGCCCGTCACCACGAGGTCGACCGGGTCGAGGTCGGCGACGGCCACGCGGCGGGCCGAGCGGGTGGCGTTCCTGATCGACACCGCGCGCCGTGGGGGGGCGGCCAGGTGTTCGGGGTCGAGCAGGAAGAACGGGTCCTCCTCGGCGAGCTTCGGCACGGCCATGTAGAGCGTCTTGCCGTCCTGGAGGGCGCGTTGCCGGACCGGGAGCTGTGCGGAGTCCGGGTTGGACTTGACCGCTCGCGCCTTCTCCCACTCCGGCAGCGACCGCAGGAGCTCGGCGGCCTTCTCCGCGCCGGTGAAGTTGGAGATCCGGTTGCGGGCGCCCGGGAACCGGGCGACCTTCGCCTCGGTCAGCGCCGTCCAGACCTCCTCGCGCAGGGCCGCCTTGGCCTCGAGGAGGGCGCGGTCGCCGCCCGCGTCGTGATCGTGCCGCCGGGGCGTCCGTGCCATGCGCCGACCCTATCCGCGCCGGCCGACCCCGGCCCGTGCCGCATCATGGAAGGCATGACGGCGGTCCCGCACAGCGCGCACTGGGGAGTCTTCCGGGCCGAGTGGCGAGCGGGTGAGCTGCAGGTATCGCCGCACGAGGCCGACCCGAACCCGTCGCCCGTCCTGCAGAACATCCCCGCCGCCGTCCGCAACCCCGTCCGGGTCGCCCGCCCCGCCGTCCGCCGCGGCTGGTGGGAGCAGGGGCCGGGCCCGGGTGACCGGCGCGGGCGCGAGGAGTTCCTCGAGGTCGGCTGGGACGAGGTGCTCGACCGGCTCGCGGCCGAGTACCGGCGGGTGTACGCCGAGCACGGACCGACCGCGGTCTACGGCGGCTCCTACGGCTGGGCCAGCGCCGGCCGCTTCCATCACGCCCAGGGCCAGATCCACCGGTTCCTCGCCATGGCCGGCGGCTACACGCAGTCCGTCAACACCTACTCCGGCGGGGCGGCGGAGGTGCTGCTCCCGCACGTCCTCGGGCCCTTCGACGCGGTCACCCGCTCGGTGGTGACATGGGACCAGATCGCCGCGCACACCGACACCGTGCTGGCCTTCGGCGGGATGGCGCTGAAGAACTCGACGGTCGCGGCGGGGGGCGTCAGCCGGCACCTGGAGCGGGACGCCATGCTCGCCGCGCACCGCCGGGGTGCGCGGTTCGTGCTGGTCAGCCCGCTGCGACAGGACCTCCCGCCGGAGGTCGACGCCCGGTGGCTGGCCCCGGAGCCCGGCACGGACGCGGCGTTGATGATCGGCCTGGCGCACACGCTGCTCGCCGAGGACCTGCACGACCGGGAGTTCCTCGCGACGCACTGTGCGGGCTGGCCGGAGTACGAGCGCTCCCTGCGCGGCCGGGACGCCGACTGGGCGGCCGGGATCTGCGGGATCGCGGCGGAGGAGATCCGCGCCCTCGCCCGCCGGCTCGCCGCCGGGCGCACCCTGATCACCGTCTCGCAGTCGCTGCAGCGCGCCGAGCACGGTGAGCAGCCGGTGTGGGCCGGGCTGGCGCTGGCCGCGATGCTCGGCCAGATCGGCCTGCCCGGCGGCGGCTTCGTCTACGGCCTCGGCTCGCTCGGTCACTACGGCCGCCCGCGCAACGCCGTCCCGGTCCCGACCCTGGCCCGCCGGCCGAACCCGGTGCGCAGCTTCATCCCCGTCGCGCGGGTGGCGGACATGCTGCTGCGCCCCGGCGAGCGCTACTCGTACAACGGCGAGGAGCGGGTCTACCCGGACATCCGGCTGATGCACTGGTGCGGCGGCAACCCGTTCCACCACCACCAGGACCTCGCGCGGCTGGGCCGGGCGCTCGGCAGGCTGGACACCTTCGTGGTGCACGAGTCCGTGTGGACGGCCACGGCCCGGCACGCCGACGTCGTCCTGCCCGCCACGACCACGCTCGAGCGCGAGGACATCGGGGCGCACGGCACGGACTCCCTGGTCGTGGCGATGAAACAGGTCGCGGAGCCCTACGCCGAGGCCCGGGACGACCACGCCGTCCTCGCCGCGCTGGCCGAGCGGCTCGGGTTCGGAGCGCGGTTCACCGAGGGCCGGACCACCCGCGAGTGGCTCGCGCACCTGTGGGAACGGACCGAGAAGGCGTTGGCGGACAAGGGGTTGCCCGCGCCGACCTTCGACGAGCTGTGGGCGGCGGGGGAGCACGAGCTCCCGCCCGGGCCGGACGACGGCGGCCTGCTCGCCGCCTTCCGCGCCGGCACGGGCACGCTCCCGACGGAGTCCGGGCGGATCCAGATCGCGTCGGAGCGGATCGCGTCGTTCGGCTACGACGACTGCCCGGGCCACCCGGCCTGGCTCCCGCCGACCGAGCCGCCCACGCCGGAACAGCCGCTCTGGCTGGTGTCGAACCAGCCGTCGACGCGGCTGCACAGCCAGCTGGACTTCGGGGCCACCAGCGCGGCGGGGAAGATCGGGGGTCGGGAGGTCGTGCGGATCCACCCGGCCGACGCGGCCGCGCGGGGCATCGGGGACGGCGACGTCGTCCGGCTGCACAACCGCCGCGGCGCCTGCCTGGCCGCCGCCCGGGTGACGGACGACGTGCGGGCCGGCGTGGTGCAGCTGCCGACCGGGGCCTGGTACACGCCGGCCTCGGCGGACGACCCGACCTGCGTGCACGGGAATCCGAACGTGCTCACGCGGGACGTCGGGACCTCGCGGCTGGCGCAGGCCTGCACCGGGCAGCTCACGACGGTGCAGGTGGAGCGGTACCCGGGGGAGCCGCCGGAGGTGCGCGCGCACGTGCCGCCGCGCATCGTGCCCCGGGAGTGACGGTATTACCCCGCCCGCCGCCGGGACTCTCGTCCGGCGGCGGGCGGGCGTCCGGCGTCGTCGGGGTACCGCTGGGCCGCGACGGCGCCGGGAGTCCTCAGGAGGGAGCGGGGCCGCCCGCGTGCCGCTCCTGCCACGCGTGGATGCGGTCCTCCGGCCGGCGGACGCCGGCCAGCGCACGGATCTCGGCCACGACCTCGGGCCGGGCGCGGTGCTCGGCGACCGCCCGCTCCGCCTCGGCCAGCTCACGGGCCGCGGCGGCCTCGGCCGCACCCCCGGCCAGGTGGATCCCGCTGAGCTCGGGGCTCAGCTGCGGGTCCTCGAACGTGCCGACCCGCTCCCGGGCGTAGGGGCTGTCGGCACGCAGGCGGCCGGTGAACCGGCCCCAGGACCCGACCGTCAGCAGGATCCCGCCGACGACCAGGCTGAAGATCACGTTGGGCATCCGGAACGCCAGCAGGTTCAGGCCCGTGTTCAGGACCAGGACGTTCACGATGCCGGAGAGCAGGAACAGCGCGCCGACCACGACCTGCACGCTCGACGACAACCGCCCGCCCCGGATCCCGGCGCCGATGAGGATCGCGCCGAACACCACCGAGATCGTGGACAGCAGGCCGTTGGAGGACAGGCCGAGGACGGGCTGGCCCTGCGTGGAGAAGAAGTCCAGCCGCTGCACGAACCCGAGCACCGCGAACACCCACAGGCCCAGCCCGATCACCACCGATCCCGTCCGGTGCAGGAGGTCGATGCGGTGCGCGGTGCGGTCCTCGGCGGTGCTGCGCGCGCCGTCGGCTCGGTCGGTGCTGCTCACGGTGCTCCTCCTCGAGGTGGAGACGTCGCGTCGTCGCTCTCCGACGAAACGCGCCAAACCTTGTTCACGAACAGGATGGTGCGATCCGTCGGGAGGCGCCACCCGAGCGTCCGACGCGGCAGGCGCGGGTGCCGGCGCGCCTGGTCAGTGGTCGCGCAGGGCCTTCACCAGCTCGTCCTTGGACATGTCCGACCGGCCCTCGATGCCCACCTTCTTGGCGCGCTCGTAGAGCTCGTCCTTCGTCATGTCGTCGTAGGAGCCGGACTTCCCGCCGCGGGAGGAGACCTTCTTCGTGCCCTCCGCCGCGGAGGCGTTCGCGATCCGCGCGGCCTTCTCCTTGCTCTCGCCGCGGTCGCGCAGCTCCTCGTACATCTTCTCGTTCTTGATGCTCGAGTTCGGCATGTCGGCGGTGGTACCCCCACGCGACGTGTGCTATGCGCCACGAGCAGTGAGTTTTCTCGACGGGCGGCGGTGGACGACCCGTTCCGTAACACCGTTTGTGCCGGCACTCGGCGGGGTACCCCGCGGCACTCCGGAGGAGGTGCGCCGATGGGGCTGGTTCGCGGAGTGACCGGCCTGGTGTCCGGTCTGCTCGGTGCCGTGACGGGCGTGCTGTCCACGCTGGTCCGCGGGGTGCTGGCGCTCGTGCTGGCGTTGGTCGGGACGGTGGTGCTGCTCGTCGGGGTCGTGCTGTGCGCGACCGTCCTGCTGCTGCCGCTGGGGATCCCGGTCGTCGTCCTCGCGCTGTCGCTCTACGGCAGGGCCGCCAGGCTCCTGGTGCCCGGCAGCACGAGGGTCGAGGGCATGGTCCGCAGGGGCGAGAGCGCGCTGCGCGGGACCGGCCTGCGGCTGCGCCGGCGCCTGCACCTGGCGGCGTGAGGCGATGATCCGGGCGCTGCGGGCGGTGGCCGGGGTGCTGCTGCTGGTGCTGGGCACGCTGCTGCTGGTCGTGGCCCTGGTGTTCTGCGTGACCGTCGTGCTGCTGCCGCTCGGGCTCCTCGTCGGCTTCCTCGCGCTGCGGCTGTGGGGGTACGGGTTCCGGCTGCTGCTGCCGCGGAAGGCGGACGTGCAGCGCGGCCTGCGCAAGGAGTTCCACGTGCGGGAGATCCGCGGGGCAGTCGATCAGGCCGCCCGCGCCCTGCGCCGCCCCCGGCGTCGGCTGCGCAAGCAGGTCCGCACCCGGGTCCGTGCGGCGCGCCGCCGGCTCGGCCACTGACCGAGCCCTGTCCTCGTGGGTGCCGATGGCCGCTCCGGCGACCACCGGCACCCACGACGGGGAGTCACGAGGCCAGCAGCTCCAGGCCGGGGTAGGGGCGGATCCGTGCGCCGGGCGCGCGAGTGGGCGGCGTGACCGTCGCCGGCGGGGTGAGGGCGGGCAGGTCCGCGGCGGCGCGCTCGACGATCGCCGCGCCGCGCAGGATCGCCGGGCGCGCGGTGACCGCGACCCGGGAGCCCGCGGTGCGCACGATCCTCAGCGGCTGGCGGCGGGCGACGACGGTCGCGGTGCGGGCGGCGAGGACCCCGAGACCGGCCCCGTCCACGGGCCTGGCGGCGGCTCGGGCGAGACGACCGAAGGCCGTGCGGGCCGGCAGCGGGACCCGCGCCGGCAGGGTGAGCCGCGGCGTCCGGTCGGCCACGGCGAGCGCGAGACCGGCCGCGACCACGGCCAGCAGCGGCACCGAGGCCAGCGCGGCCGGCAGGCCGGCGTGCTCGGCGAGGAAGCCGATGGCGGGCGGGCCGCCGAGCAGCCCGCTGTAGCCGACGGTCGAGGCGAGCCCGACGCCGCGCGCGCCCGAGTGCGCCCCGGCCCGCGCGATCGTCACGGGGAACAGGTTGGCCAGCCCCAGACCGACCAGGACGAACCCGGCCAGCGCCAGCTCGGCCGACGACGTCAGCAGCGCCACCGTCATGCCGGCCGCGGCGAGCAGCGCGCCGCCGCCGAGCAGCCGGGTCTCGCCGAGCCGGCGCAGCAGCACGCCGCCGGTGAGCCGGCCGCAGGCCATCGCGAGCGAGAAGCAGGAGTAGCCGGCCGCGGCCAGGGCGGGCGCGGCGCCGAGCGTCTCGCGCAGGTGCAGGGCGCCCCAGTCGGTGACGGCGCCCTCGCCGAAGGCGGTGCAGCCGGCGACCAGGCCGAGCAGCACGACCAGCCTCCGGCCGCGACGGGGGCTGCCGAGGTCGTCCGACGCGGCGGGCGCCGGGGCCGCGTCCTCCCGCAGGCCGGTGAGCGCGGAGCGGGCCGCGGCCACCACGACGAGCCCGACGACGCCGACGACCGCGAGGTGCGGCAGCACCGGTCCGAGCGTCGAGGCGACCCCGCCCGCTGCGGCGCCGGCGAGCCCGCCGAGGCTGAACGCCGCGTGGAGCGCGGGCAGCAGGGGTCGCCCGGGCCGCCGTGCCCCGACGGAGACGCCCGCGGTGTTCACCGCGACGTTGACCACGCCGGTGAGCGCGCCGAACAGCAGGAGGACCGCGGAGAGCTGCGGGATCGACGTCGCCAGCCCGGGCAGCGGGACGACCAGCGCGGCGCCGGCGGTGCCCGCGAGCGCGACCCGGCCGGCGCCGAAGCGACCGGCGAGCACGCCGGTGAGCTGCATGCTGGCGAGCGCGCCGAGCGAGACGCAGAGCAGTGCGACACCCAGCGTGGCGTGCGTGGCGCCGACCTGGGCGGTGACGTCCGGGATGCGGGCCGCCCAGCTGCCGAACACCGCGCCGTCGAAGGCGAACAACGCCGTGACGGCGGTGCGGAGCCGGCGGAAGGAGACCGGCGTGCCCGCGTGGTCCGGGGTGGACCGGGCGCCGGACGGGCCGGAGTGCTGAGTGGACCGCTCGGTGGACACAGCGGTGGACCGCTCGGTGGACACGGCGGTGGACACCGAGGTGGACGCCGGGACGGTGCGGGATGGACGGAACGGGCCGCGAGCGCGGAGGCGTACGGGCGTGCGACGGCGCGACCCGACGGGGGAGACGGGCATGTGACGTGGTCCTCGTGGCGGGCCGCGCGCTCCGCCGGCGCTCGGGTTGCCGGGTCCGGAGGGGCTCACCGTGACGGTCGCGGCGCCGGGGCTGCGCGCGACGGGCGGTCGGGGTGTCGGGGACGCACGACCGCGTGCGCCAGCCGTCCACGATGGCAGAGCCCGCGCCGTGATCGCCAATCACCTGCAGGTGAGACGACTCACGATCGATTCAGATGACCGATCGGTGAGGACGGGCCGGGGATGCACGGGCTCAGGCGGTGGCGAGGAGCGCCTCGAGCCGGTCGAGGAAGGGCAGCTGGCCCTTGACGAGCTTCACCCGCGCCGTGGCCAGGTCGAACCAGGCGGCGCGGTCGATCTCGGGGAAGCGCAGGCGGCGCCCGGTGTTGCGCGGCCACTCGATCTCGATCCACGTGCCGTCGTCCGGCCGCTCGGCGACGGCGGCGACCTCGACGTCCGGGACGTCGCCGGCCAGCGCGAACCCGAGGACGGTCTTGCGCCTGCCGGACTGGACGACCGAGCCGAGCTCGTGCAGCTCGCCCGCGGGCGGCGGAAAGCCCAGCTCCTCGGCGAACTCGCGGCGGGCGGCGGCGGCCGGCTCCTCGCCCGCGTCGAGCTCGCCCTTGGGGATGGACCAGGCGGCGGCGTCCTTGCGGGACCAGAACGGGCCGCCCATGTGCCCGAGGAGCACCTCGACGATCCCGGCGCGGTCACGGTGGAGCAGGATCCCGGCACTCGTCAGCACGACACGATTCTCCGCCCCGGCGGCGGCGCCGCCGGAGCCCGGGTCGGGTCGGGCCGGGCGGTCGGTCAGTGGATCTTGGATCGCCAGTCCGCCGGGACACGGCCGGCCGGACCGGGCACGGGCTGCGCCTCCGGGCGCGCGCTCGGCGGGGCCAGCGGCGGGCCGGACAGCGCGACCTCGCGCTCGTAGTCCCAGAACCAGTCCTCGCCGGGCTCGAAGCTCTGCACCACCGAGTGCCCGGTGGAGCGGAAGTGTGCGGTGGCGTGCTGCTCGGGTGAGCTGTCGCAGCACCCGACGTGCCCGCAGGTCGCGCAGCGGCGCAGGTGCACCCACCAGCCGCCGGCGGCCTCGCACTCCGCGCACCCGGTGCCCGAGGGCGGCACCGACGGGTCGATGGTCGTCACGATTCCTCCACGAGTGCGTCGAAGGGCAGCAGGACCTGGAACCGGGTGTCGCCCGGCGACGAGATCACCCGCAGGTCGCCGTGGTGGCGGTTCACGACGATCCGCCAGGAGATGTCCAGGCCGAGCCCGGTGCCCTCGCCCACGGCCTTCGTGGTGAAGAACGGCTCGAAGATCCGCGACCGGATCTCCGCCGGGATGCCGGGCCCGGTGTCGCCGATCTCGACGAGCAGCCGGTCGCCCTCCCGGGCGGTCCGGACGGTCAGCGTGCCCTTCCCGTCCATGGCCTGCACGGCGTTGTCGATCAGGTTCGTCCACACCTGGTTGAGCTCGGCGGCGTAGACGTTGACCTTCGGCAGCGTGCGGTCGAAGTCCTTGACCAGGGAGACGCCGTTGCCGAACTTGCCCTGCAGCATGATCAGCGTCGACTTCAGCAGCTCGTGCACGTCGACGGTCTGGTACGGCGCCCGGTCCATCTGCGAGTACTGCTTCGCCGCGCCCACCAGGGTCGAGACCCGGGTGGTCGAGTCGGCGATCTCGTTCATCAGCAGCTCGGTCTCGACCGTGTAGTTCAGCCAGCGGACCGCGCTCTCCAGGATCGGGGGCGGCACGCTCGCCTTGACCTGCTGCAGCCATTCGACGTCGATCCCGGCGGCCACGAAGTTCGGCGCGATGTCCCAGCCGCCCTCGATGCCCTGGTCGGCGATCCACTCGCCGACCTCGTCCTCGGCGTCGCCGGTCTCGAGCGGGCTGAGCTCGGGCGCCTTGCCGACGCGGTCGGCGGCGTCCTCCTGCAGGCGCATGAGGGTCTCGAGGTCGGCCCGCTCGTACGGCCCGGCCGCGATCAGGCCGAGCTTGTGCCGCATCCCCGCGACCCGCTCCCGCAGCGTCGCCGTGGCCCGGACGGCCGCGGCCGCGGGGTTGTTCAGCTCGTGCGTCAGTCCGGCCGACAGCGACCCGAGGGCGAGGAGCCGTTCGCGCTGGCTGACGGCCTGCTGGGTGTTCTGGATGCCGAAGAACAGCCCCTCCAGCAGGTGCAGCGCCATCGGGAACCACTCGCGCATCAGCGTCGAGAGCTTCTCGGCGTCGAGTACGTAGAACCGCGACGGCACCGTGACCCGCAGCGAGTTGTTGTAGACCTGCGGCACCCGGTCGCCGAGGTAGGCGTGCCAGGCCCCGGCGTACACACCGGGCTGGGAGGTGCGCTCGACCTCGACGTCCTCCTCGCCCGAGCGCCTGCTGAGCACGACCGTGCCCTCGATGAGCACGTAGAAGCAGGTCGCCGGGTCGCCCTCCCGGTACACCTGGCCGGGCTCGAAGGTCTCCGTCCGCCCCTGCCGGCACAGCGCGTCGAGCTGGTCCGGCCGGAGCTTCTCGAACAGGAAGAGCCGGCGCAGTTCCTCCGGGTCGCAGGCGGTCGATGCGCTCATCACGGCCTCTCCAGGTAGCGGTGGACGAGCGACACGGCCATCGCCCCGTCGCCCACGGCCGACGCGACCCGCTTCACGGACTCGGCCCGCGCGTCCCCGGCGACGAAGACCCCCGGCAGGCTCGTCTCCAGGTGCAACGGATCCCGCTCCTCGGTCCATCCCGCGGGGCGCCGGCCCTCGACGACGAGGTCGGGGCCCGCGAGGACGAAGCCGCCGGCGTCCCGCTGGACCACGTCGCCGAGCCAGTCGGTGCGCGGGGTGGCGCCGATGAAGATGAAGAGGTAGCCGGCGTCGACGGTCTCGGTCTCGCCGGTGTTCCGGTCCCGCAGGGTCAGCTTCTCCAGGTGCTCGCCGCCCGTGGCCTCGACGACCTCGGTGCAGGTCCGCACGGTGATCTCGGGGATGCCCTCGATCTGCTCGATGAGGTACTGCGACATGGACGCCTGCAGGCCCGGCCCGCGCACCAGCATCGTGACGCTGCGGGCGTGCCGGGAGAAGTAGACGGCGGCCTGACCGGCGGAGTTGGCGCCGCCGACGATGTAGACGTCGCTGCCTGCGCAGCCCGCGGCCTCCGTCAGCGCCGAGCCGTAGAACACGCCGCGGCCGGAGAGGTCGGCCAGGCCCGGGGCGTCGAGCTCGCGGTAGCTGACCCCGGTCGCCAGGACCACGGCGTGGGCGTGGATCGCGCTGCCGTCCGCGAACCGGACGGTGCGGGCGGGCCCGTTGGCCTCCAGCGCGACGACCTCGCGGGCGGTGAGCAGCTCCGCCCCGAGCCGCACCGCCTGCCGGCGGGCCCGGTCGGTGAGCTGGGCGCCGGACACGCCGTCCGGGAAGCCCAGGTAGTTCTCGATCCGTGAGCTCTGCCCGGCCTGGCCGCCGGTCGCGGTCCGCTCGACCAGCACCGTCCGCAGCCCCTCGGACGCCCCGTAGACGCTCGCGCCGAGCCCGGCCGGGCCGCCGCCGATCACGATGAGGTCGTAGAAGTCCGTGGCCGGGACCGTCGCCAGCCCGACGCGGTCGGCGAGCTGCATCTCGTCCGGCGCCACCAGGCACTCGCCGGCCGGGGAGATCACCACCGGCAGGTGCGAGTCGTCGACGCCCGCGGCCTCCAGCAGCCGCGCGGCCTCGGGCTGGTCGACCGGGTACCAGCGGTAGGGGACCTGGTTGCGGGCGAGGAAGTCCCGCACCTCGTGCGAGCGGGCGGACCAGCGGTGCCCGATCACCCGGGTCTCGCAGACCTCCCGGCGCGGGGTGGACCGCCACGAGTCGATCATGGCGTCGACCACCGGGTAGAGCTTCTCCTCCGGGGGGTCCCAGGGCTTGAGCAGGTAGTGGTCGAGGTCGACGACGTTGATCGCGGTGATGGCGGCGTCGGTGTCGGCGTAGGCGGTCAGCAGGACCCGCCGGGCCGCGGGGTACAGGTCCATGGCCTGCTCGAGGAACTCCAGCCCGTTCATCCCGGGCATGCGGTAGTCCGCGAGCAGGACCGCGACGTCGTTGCCGCGGAGCGCCATCTCCTTGAGGGCGTCCAGGGCCTGCTGCCCGGACTCGGCGCGCACGACGCGGTAGTTCTCGCCGTACCGGCGCCGCAGGTCGCGGGCCACGGCGCGGGACACGCTGGGATCGTCGTCGACGGTGACGAGGGCGGGCTTGGCGGGGACGAGCGAGGAGGGAGCCTCCGGCATGGGCCCCATCCTGCACTGCCGCGTGCCGCCGGGGCACCGTCATTCGTCGGCAGCGCCGCCGTGTTCGCCCTCGGCTGCATCGGCCGCGCGCGGACGGGCACGTCCGCCCTTGTCGGCGCGGCACGACGTGGCCGAGATCATGATCGCCGCGCGGGGCGTCAGCCCATGCGCTCGCGCAGGCCGCTGGCCCGGCTGACGGGGCGGGCGATGGCCGCGCGGACCGCCTCCTCACTGCCCACGATCCGCACGACGCTGCGGGCGCGGGTCACCGCCGTGTACAGCAGCTCCCGGGTGAGCAGGGGCGACTCCGGGGGCGGCAGCACGACCGTGACCCGGGCGAACTGGCTGCCCTGGCTGCGGTGGACGGTCATCGCGTGCACCGTCTGCACCCCGCCGAGGCGGGCCGGCGCGAAGGACTGCGGGGCGTTGGGCCGCCCGAACACCGCGCGCAGCACGCCGTCCCGGCGCACGACGACGCCGGTGTCGCCGTTGTACAGCCCGAGGTCGTAGTCGTTGGCGGTGACGAGCAACGGCCGACCCGGGTACCAGGGCCCCGGCCGGCCGGGCTCGATCTCGTCGAAGCCCGGGCGGGCCTGCGCGAGCCAGCGCTCGACCTCCAGGCCCCAGCGCGTGACGCCGAACGGGCCACGGCGGTGGGCGCAGAGCAGCCGGTGCCGGTCCAGGGTGTCGAGCGCCTCGGCGGTGCGCCCGGCCACAGCCGCGGTGATGAGCGCGCCGGACGCGTCGACGACGTCCGCCCGCAGTCCCTCCAGCCCTACCGGCTCCCGCACCTCCAGGTCGCTCTCCACGAACAGCAGGTCGGGCCGCCCCTCGCGGAGAAGAGCGACCGCCGCGTCGGCCGCCCCCGCCTGGACGGCGCCCGCGAACTCGGCGATCCCGCCCTCGAAGCGCCAGGTGTGCCGCAGCGTGACGACCCCGTGGACGACGGGCGGGTCCTCGTCGGCGAGCGCGCCGACCGTCCGGAGCCGCTCCTCGAGGGCCGGCTCGGGCCGCCCGCCGGCCCGCGCGAGATCGCCGAGCACCGCCCCGGCCTCGACGGACGCCAGCTGGTCCGGGTCGCCGACCAGCACGAGCCGGGCGTCCGGCCGGACCGCCTCGAGCAGCCGGGCCATCAGGGTGAGCGAGACCATCGATGTCTCGTCGACGACCACGACGTCGTGCGGGAGGCGGTTGAGGCGGTCGTGCCGGAAGCGGCTCGACGAGCCCGGCCGCCGGCCGAGCAGGCGGTGGATCGTCGCGGCCGACGGGGACCCGACGCGCACGCGGTCCTCCTCCGGCAGCTCGGCGGTGTGGTGGGCGACGGCCTCGCCGAGCCGCGCGGCCGCCTTCCCCGTGGGCGCGACGAGCGCGACCCGCAGCGGCGAGGGGGAGCCGGTGGCCTCGTGCAGGTCGTGCAGCAGCGCGATCAGCCGCGCGACCGTGGTGGTCTTGCCGGTACCGGGGCCGCCGGCGAGCACCGTGACCCGACGCAGCGCGGCGACGGCGGCGGCGAGCCGCTGCAGGTCGGTGCCCTGCGGGGCGTGCGCCCCCGCCGCCCGGTCGGTGTCCTGCGGGGCGTCCGCGCCTGCCGGCCGGCCGAACAGGCGGGTGAGCGCCGCACGCAACCGGTCGGGATCGACCTCGGGCTGCTCGGCGGCGGCGCGCTCGCGCAGTTCCCGGCGGACGAGCTCCTCCTCCGCCCAGTAGCGGTCGAGGTAGAGCAGACCCCTCCCGCCCGCGACCGGGATCATCCGCAGCGGGCGGCCTGCCGACGCGTCGGCACCGCTCGCCACCAGGGGGCTCCGCTCGACGGCGGCGCGCCAGGCCTGCGGTTCGGGCCACGGCAGGGCCGAGACGTCGACCGACTCCTCGCCCTCGCCCAGCACCGTGTGCGCCACCTCGGCGAGGTCGATGCAGACGGAGCCGTTGCGGATGGCGCGGACGGTCAGCGCGACGGCGAGCAGCACCTCCTCGGGCTCGCCGGCCGGGTCGCCGCCGAGCCGCCCGAGCCGGGTCGCGACGTGCACGTCGGCCGCCGAGAGCACGCCGGCGACGTTGAACGCGCCGAGCAGGCCCGACGCGGTGCGGGCGGTGCGGAGGTCGTAGGGGTCGCGCTCGGGGGCGGCGGGTCCCGGGGTGGTGGGCAGGTGTGCCGGGGCTGCCGGCTGGGGTGCCGGGGCTGCCGGCTGGGGTGCCGGTGCGGTGGCCTGGGGTGCCGGGGCGGCCGCCGCGGGCACGGTCTGTGGGACGCTCATCGCCGGCCTCCCGGCTCGCCGAGGTCGAACGGCCCGGGCACGGTCTGTGGGACGCTCATCGCCGGCCTCCCAACTCGCCGAGGTCGAACAGCCCGGGCTCGTCCGCGGGCGGATCCGCGGCCGGCCTGCGTGGCCGAGACCCGGTCCGCTCCCGTGGGCTCGGCGGCTCCGCGGGCTCGGGCAGCTCGAGGGGCAGCTCCTCCCGGACCTCCTCCCCGTCGGTGATCGCCGGCCCGGACGTTTCCGCGCCACCGTCGGCCGCGATCGGTCCCGAATGGTGATCATGGTCGGCGGGTGTCGCTGTGCTGGGAGCGGCGTCGGGGGTGATCGCCGTTCCGGACCGTTCTGCGCCGTTCACGGCCGCTGCCGGTCCGGGTCGGTGATCAAGGGGAGGAGCGGCGGGGGTCGAGCGGGCGTCGAGGACGTCGGAGAGCTCCGTGATCAGGGCGGGGGAGGGCTGCCAGCCGAAGACACCGCAGGGCGTGTCCCCCACCTGCGGCGTGTCCGGACCGCACATCCCCCGGAGGAAGAGGTAGAGGACGCCGCCCAGGTGCTCCTCGGGGGAGTACCCGGCCAGCCGCCAGCGCAGGAAGCGGTGCAGCGCGACCGAGTACAGCAGCGCCTGCAGCGGGTAGTGCGCGGCCTGCATCGCGGCGGCGAGGACCGGCGGGGCGTAGTGCGCCGCGGTCAGCGGCTCCCGCCCGCCCGGTCCGGAGGGCCCGAGCCAGTTGGTCTTGTAGTCCACGACGAGGTAGCGGCCGTCGATCCGCAGCACGGCGTCGATCGAGCCGGTGAGGTACCCGCGCAGCGGCTGCCCCGCCAGGGCCGGGGCGGCGATCAGGTCCGGGTAGCCGGCGAGCGGGTCCCCGGGGGGCAGGTGCCGGCGCAGCACCGGGGCCAGATCGCCGAGGGTGACCTGTCCCGACGGCGTGTCCCCACCCGCGAGCGGCATCTCGAAGTCCAGCTCGGACAGCCGGTCCGCGGGCCGGATCGTGCGCAGCGCACGGCCGCCGGCGAGCGGCCCCAGGGGCGTCTCGACCACCGGCCGCAGTGCCGCGGCGAGCGCCCCGGGATCGATCTCGGCCGGCTGCCGGGCCAACTCATCGTCGACCCGCAGGCGCAGCTCGGCGGCCAGGTCCAGGGCCGTGGGATCGAGGTGCTCGAACACGGCGTGGACGAGCGTGCCGAAAGCGGTGCCCAGCGGCAGGTCGGCCATCGGCGACGGCACCTCAGCCCCGACCCCGGCACCGGCCCCCGCCACGACCTCGACCAGGTCCAGCTCGGCCTCGTCGTCCTTGCCAGGCGCCTCGGGCTCGGACCCGACGCCCGGGGTCGGCGGCTCCGGTGTCCCCGCGGCTGCGTGGTGGCCGTGGGCGTCCGCGGTCAGCGCGCTGTAGGAGGTGCGCCGCCAGGCCGCGTCGAGCCGGCGGGCGAACCGGGCCACGCCCAGCTCGGGCAGGTCGCCCTCGCCCTCCGGCGCGGGGACGGGCGCGCGGTCCGACAGGGTCTCGACGGAGACACCCGGCACCGATCGCAGCAGCTCCAGGGCTGCCGCGTCCGACGGGATCCGGTACCCCGCCTCGGGCACGGTGCCGGCGGCGGGGCGCCCGACCAGCAACCGGTGCAGGGCGGAGCACTCGGTGGTGGTGGTCGGGGCCCACCAGGCCACGACCTGGCAGCGCGCCCGGGTGAGCGCGACGTACATCAGCCGCAGGTCCTCGCCGGCCTCCTCCTCGAGGTGGCGCTGCAGCCGCGGTGCGCGCCAGGGCCCGACCGGGCCGCCGACGTCGAGGACGCGGGCGCCGTCGTCGTCGTGGACGAGCAGGACGTCGGCCTTGTCGTTGACCCACCGGTCCCAGCCGAACGGCACGTAGACGACCGGGAACTCGAGCCCCTTGCTGCGGTGCACCGTGACGATCTGCACGGCGTCCGCGTCCGACTCCAGGCGCCGGCTCCGCTCGGTGGTGGTGTCCCGCGCGGCGTCCGCCATGCGGTGGCGCAGCCACTCGACCAGCGCCGACGGCCCGAGGTGCCGCTCCAGCGACGCCCCGTGCAGCACCTGCCCGATGTGCCGGACGTCCGTGAGCCGCCGGTCGCCCTCGCGCAGCCCGAGCAGCCGGGACGGCAGCCGGGTGCGGCTGGTGACCGCCTCCAGCAGGGCCGCGACCCCCCGCTCGGCCAGCACCGCGTGCCACGCCCGCAGGTCGGCGCCCAGCTCGTCGATCAGCTCCTCGGCGCGCTCGCCGCACAGCTGCTCGACCGTGTGCCCGACGAAGCAGGTCAGCGCCGCGGCGCGCAGCCGGGTGGTGCGCTGCGGCTGCTCGACGGCCTCGAGCAGGGTCAGCCACTCCGCCGCGGCCTCGGTGGTGAACACGCTGGTGGTGCCGGTGAGCACCGCCGGGACGCCCGCCGCGGTGCACGCGTCCCGCACCTGGACGCCCTGGGCGTTGGTCCGGACGAGCACGGCGACGTCCCCGGCCCGCAGGTCCCGGCCCTCGACGGTGGCCGGGGAGGCGAGCAGGGCCGCGATGTCGGCGGCGACGTCCTCCGCCACCACCTCCCGCGCCTTCTGCGCCCGGCCCAGCCGCTTGCCGGTGAGCGGTTCGAGCCGGTCCCGGTCCACCACCCGCAGCCGGAACGGCTCGTCCGAGGGGGCCCCGGCCAGCCGCCGGGCGGTGTGGTGCGCCGCCACCGGCCGGACGACGATCTGGTCCGATCCCAGCGCGACCTCGCCGAACACCCCGTCCAGCGCCTCGAGCAGCGCCTCGTCCGTGCGGTAGTTCGTGCCCAGCGTCCGCAGCGCGCCGGCCTCCTGCGCGGCCGCCAGGTAGGAGACGACGTCCGCCCCGCGGAACGCGTAGATCGCCTGCTTCGGGTCGCCGATGAGCACGAGCGTGACGTGCCCGTGGAAGGCCCGGCGCAGGATCTCCCACTGCACGGGGTCGGTGTCCTGGAACTCGTCGACCAGCACCACGGAGTACCGGGCGCGCAGCCGGGCGCGGGCCGCCTCCCCGCGCACCGGGTCCCGCAGGGCGCCGGCCAGCCGGGTGAGCATGTCGTCGTAGCTGAACAGGCGCCGGGCCCGCTTGCGCCGGTCGACCTCGCCGCGGACCGCCTTGGCGAAGCTGTACCGGACGCCCGCCGCGGACGACGGGCCCGCGTCGGCGGGCTCCAGCCGCGCCTGCGGGTCGCCGACGGCCCGGCGGGCCAGGGCCAGCGCCTCCTCCCGGTCGAAGTCCGGCCGCCCGGCGCCGGGCGCGGCGTACTTGCGCACGTAGAAGTCGTCGACCACCTCGGTGAGCAGGTCGTCGACGTGCTCGACGAACTCCGCGTCCGGATCGCTGTCGCCGGCCACGCCGAGCCCCGCGAGCATCTGCTGGCAGAACTGGTGGGTGGTCGCGATCGTCGCGGCGTCGAACTGGGCGAGCGCGGCCCGCAGCCGGGCGCGGCGCGCCGCGACCTCCTCGGGCGGGCCCTGCTGCAGCAGCCGGACGACCGGGTCCGCCGACGGCACCCCGGCCGCCAGCCCGCGCTCGGTGGCGCCGAGCCGCTCGCGGACCCGCTCCCGCAGCTCCTGCGTGGCCTCCCGGCCGAACGTGACGAGCATCAGCTCGGGCAGCTCGGCGATCCCCTCGGCCACGTAACGGGTGGCGAGCGCGGCGATCGTGTAGGTCTTGCCGGTGCCCGCGCTGGCCTCGAGCACGGTGGTGCCCTCCGGCAGCGGGCCGTCGACCTCGAACTGCGGGTGGGTGAGCAGCGCCTGGGTCACAGCACCTCCAGGTGCTCGACGTCCAGCAGGGGGCGCCACAGCCGCTCGGCCAGCGCGCCGAACCGGGACACCCCGTCCGCACCGCGAACCCGTAGCAGCGCCTCGAACTCGGGCTCCGCCCCGAGCACCGCCACGATCGACTCGTCCTCCTTCTCGAACTTCCACTCCCGGCCCGCCGCGGACTCCGCGTCCCGCGGGGCGGCGCCGGTCCGGCGCGCCTTCGCGTACTCGGCCGCACAGGGCGTGGACAGCGGCAGGGGCTCGCACAGGCCCTCGCGGTGCAGGGCGACGAGGTCGGCGAGGGCGGCGCGAGCCTCCTCGACGCCGAGCGGGCGCAGCGTCGCCCGGGCCGCGCCGCCGCCTCGGGCCCGGCCGAGCGTGACGGCCCGCCACGGCGTGTCCGGCCTGGTCACCGTGAGGGCGAGCAGCCGCGCCCACGCGCGCAGGCGGTGCTTGGGGCCGAGCCGCGAGTACTCGACCGTGACGAGGGTGGTGCCGTGCAGCCCGGCGACCGTGCCGACCACCCGGTCCGCGCCCGGCAGCACGGCCGCGACGTCCCGGGAGCCCGGCTCGCCCACGCGCAGCTCGGCGCTGGCCGCCACCAGCGGCTCGACCGCCCCGCTCACCTTCTCCAGCACCGCCCGCCCGAGGGCACCGGGCGGCAGCTCGCCGCGCCGCCACTCGGCCTGCGTGCAGTGCTCGGCGGCGGCCCCCGCGAGCCGGTCCCGCAGCATCCGGTTCCCGACCGCCCACTCGTCGAGCCCGCCGAGGCTCACCGGCAGCGCGTCCGCCGGCTCCTCGTCCTCCGAGCGCGGCACCATGCCGACCCGCTGCCGCAGGAAGGCCTTCATCGGGTGCTCGAGGAACCGCACCAGGTCGTCGAGCTCGACGGTGTCGCCGGTCTCCACCGCCGCGAGCGGCGCCGGCAGGAACGGCGGCACCGGGCGCCGCTCGCCCTGCAACGCCCGGGCGCCGGCCAGCGCGTTGCGGTCGAAGCTGAACGGCGCGCGCCCCCGGGTGAGCTCGGGGGTGAAGTTCCGCGGGTCGAAGGGCTGCAGCGGGTGGCGGACCGTGATCGCCTCGCTCGGCCTGGCGGAGCGGGAGCCGGCGGGCACGCGCACGGTCGCGTCGACGGCATCGAGCAGCTCGCCGATCGGGACGGCCGGAGGCCGGTCCGCGCCGGTCCGCTCGTTCATTCCCGAGTGCACCACGACCAGGTGCTCCGTGGCGGCCATGATCGCGTCGAGCAGGAGCTGGCGGTCCTCGCTGCGCGGGTCCCGCTCGCCGACGCGCGGGTCCCGGGCGAGCACGTCGTCCCCGTCCGGCGCGCCGGTGCGGGGGAACACCCCGTCGTCCACCCCGAGCAGGCAGACGACCCGGTGCGGCACCGAGCGCATCGGCACCAGGGTGGCGACGGTCAGGGTGCCGGTGCGGAAGTTCGCCCGGCTCGGGCGGCCGCGCAGCCGGTCGGCCAGCAAACCGCGCACGTCCGACAGGGTCAGCGGGACCGTGGCGCCCTGTGGGCCGGCCGAGCGCACGACCTCGGCGAGCTCGGCCCGCGCCTGCGCCTCCTGCCAGGCCTCGGACGCGGTGGTGGCGGTGAGGGCGGACAGCCCGTCGAGCAGTGCGGCGACCCACGCGGTGAGCGGCTGCGGGCCGGCGAGCGCGTCCAGTGCGGTGCGCAGCCGGTCGAGGATCTCCGCGAGGGAGCCGACGAGGTCGACGTCCGAGGAGTCGACGTCGTCGAGCGGGAGGGCCGTGCCCAGCCAGCCCTGCTCGCCCGGCCGCTCGGCCATGGCGACCCCGAGCAGCATCCGGTCCAGCCCCGCCGACCAGGTGTTCTGCGGGAAACCGTCGAGCTTGAAGGGGCGGCGGTGCTCGCCGTCGAGCCCCCAGCGGACCCCGGCCCGGACGACGAGCTCGCCGATCCGGTCCAGCGCGTCGTCGTCCAGCCGGAAGCGGCGCCGCACCGGCACCGAGCCGACCAGGTCGAGCACCTGGGACGCCGAGACGCGGGAGTCGGCCAGCTCGAGCAGCGCCGACACCGTGCCGAGCAGGGGGTTGGCCTGACGCAGCGCGCGGTCGGCGAGCCGGACGCGCAGCCGGTGCCCCGGATGGGTGTCGCCGGGGTCCGCGCCCGCCGCGTCGGCGCCGGGGACCGCGGCGGCCAGCCCGAACGAGGCCGAGATCAGCGGGGCGAAGGCCTCGATGTCCGGGCACATCACGATGACGTCCCGCGGCTCGAGGGTCTCGTCCGCCGCGAGCAGGCCGAGGACGATCTCCCGCAGCACCTCCACCTGGCGGTCCGGGCCGTGGCACGCGTGCACCTGGACGCTGCGGTCGCCCTCGTCGAGCAGCGGCAGCTCGCCCGTGGGGACCCGGTCCCGGCGCAGGCCCTCCTGCAGACGCCCGAGCAGCGTGGCCGGCGCCGACCCGGCCGGGTGGTGGACCTCCTCGATCCCGGCGGGCAGCCGCAGCTGCAGCTCCCGGACGTCCCGTCCGAGGGAGCGCAGCAGCGGGTTGCTCGCCGCGTCCGCCGAGCGGTCCTCCCGCCGCGGCAGGGCGGCGCCCTGCGAGGAGGACAGCTTCTCCCACAGCGCGGGGGAGGGGTGCGGCAGCCAGAGGTGCACCTCGCGGTGCGCGGCGAGCGCGGACAGCACGGCCAGGTGCTCGGCGGCCAGCCGGGTGGGGCCGAAGACCGACAGCCGCCCGGGCAGGTCGACCAGGCCGGGGTCCGCGCGCAGCGCCCGCTCGGCCTGCTCCAACCGCTCGGCCGGACCGGGCACGCCGATCCGGGCCCGCAGCCGCCGCCACAGCTCCACCTGCCACCGCAGGTCCTCCGGGACGCCCTCGGCCGAGCCCGCCCACCAGGCCCGGAGCATGTCCGGCCGGTGGACGGCGTAGCCCGCGAAGAGGTCCGCGAGCCGGCGGGCGACGGCGTAGGTCCGGGTCCCGCCGCTCTGCGAGAGGTGCGCGGCCAGCGCGGCGAAGGTCTCGCCGGGCGCCTCGACGGCCGCCACGACCTCCTCCAGCAGCGGCCACACCGCCCGCGCCGGGTGCCAGGGGTCGGTCTCCGGGTCGGTGCCGGTCGCCGCGTCGACCGCCTCGGCGAGCACCTGGCCGGGAGCGGGGAACAGGACGTTCGCACACACCCCGTCGGCCGCCCCGGCCATCCCTCCGGCGGTGCCCAGGCGGTGGGCGAGCCGCTGCCCCAGCCATCGCTCGACCCCGCGCTCGGGCACCGCGACGATCTCGGGCGCGAACGGGTCGGCCGCCCGCCCGCCGATCACCTCGGCGAGCGCGTCGGCCAGCCGATCGGCCCGCTCGGCCCGGTGCACCACCCACACGAGGGCAAAGTTAGCGACGCCCACCGACGGTTCCGGCGAGCCCCCCACGGCGTGTCCGCGGTCCGTCCACAGCACGGCGCGGACCGACGCCGAGCGGGTACGGACCGGCCCGTGAGCCCGTCGGTCGGAGCCCCTCCGGAAGGCTCAGTCCAGCTCGGCGAGCGCCTTCTTCGCCTGCTCCAGCTGGGCCTCGAGCTCGGCGACCTTCGCCTCGCGGGCGGCCCGCGCCTCCCCGATGACCTGCTCGATCGGCTCGGCGATCTCCGCGTGCAGCTCGGCGGCGGCCTTCTGCACCGCGCCCGCGGACACCGGCAGCGCCCGGGCGAGCCACGTGGTGCCGCGCTTGAGCTCGGCCTGCCAGTCGCCGTCGGCCGTGCCGCTCACCGTGAGGGTCAGCTCGACCACCCGGGTCGTGCGGGCCGTCGAGCCCTTCGGTCGGCCCCGCTTGCGCTTCTCCGGCTCGGCCGGGACGGAGGCCGCCTCGCCGCCGGTCGTCCCGGAGGTCGTCGCCGGAGCCGCCGGAGCGGCTGGGGTTGCGGAGACCGGCGCGGAGTCAGGCGCGGAGTCAGGCGCCGAGTCCGGCGCGGAGTCCGGTGCGGCGGCCGCGGATCCGGCGGATCCCCCGGTGGGCGCGGTGTCGGTCGAGGTCGTGTCGGTCTCGGCGGTCACGTGCTCCCTCTCCTGCTGGGCGGAACGTCCAGGGTGACCGTAGAACAGGTGTTCGACCGCTCCGGGATCCGGGTCACGATCACACCGCATCGACGACTTGAAGTTGCGTGCGGACCTCCCAGCCCGGGATGACCGGCATCGTCGGCCGGCTCGAGGCGGCCGGGCTGGTCGAGCGCGGGCCCGACCCGTCGCACGGCCGCGCCACGCTCGTCTCCGCCACGGCCACCGGCAGCGCCTACATCGCGGGCCGGCACGCCCGGCGCACGGAGTTCCTCGCCGACCGGATCACCACCCTGTCCGCCGACGACCGGCGCGCGCTGCTCGGCGCGACGCGCGCGCCGGCCGCCCTGACCGACACCCCGATCCCGACGACCCCCGCCGGCCCCACCGGGCCGGGCGCCGAGGCCGCCGGCACCCCGACCACCCGCGAGACCCGTACCGAGGGGGAGCCGTCGCGAGTTCGCACGGCACGTCCGCAAGTCCGTTCCGGCGACCAAGGCGGTCCGGGCCGTCGCCTTCGCGTGCGTCACCTCGTTCATGGGCATCGGCCTCGTCGACCCGATCCTGCCCGCGCTCGCGACCCAGCTGCACGCCGGCCACACCCAGGTCGAGCTGCTCTTCACCAGCTACCTCGTGGTCACCGCGGTGGCCATGCTGGTCACCGGCTGGATGTCGAGCCGGATCGGCGCCAAGCGCACCCTGGTGATCGGGCTGGCGCTGATCGCCGTCTTCGCCGTGGCGGCCGCGCTGGCCGGGCGCATCGGCGGGATCGTCGGCTTCCGGGTCGGCTGGGGCCTCGGCAACGCCCTGTTCATCGCGACCAGCCTCGCCGTGATCGTCGGCTCGGCCAGCGGCGGGTTCGGCGGCGCGATCGTGCTCTACGAGACCGCGCTGGGCGTCGGCATCGCCTCCGGGCCGCTGCTCGGCGGCCTGCTGGGCACCATCATCTCGTGGCCCGGACCGTTCTTCGGGGTCTCCGCGCTGATGCTGATCGCGCTGGTCGCGACCCTGGTGTTCGTCGACAGGACCCCGACGCCCGCCGAGCCGTCCAGGCTCTCCGAGCCGCTCACGGCGCTGCGCCACCGCAGCCTGCGCACCACGAGCCTGGTCGGCCTCCTCTACAACTGGGTTTTCTTCACCCTGCTCGGCTACGCGCCCTTCCTGATGAACCTCTCCGCGCTGCGGCTCGGGGCCGTGTTCTTCGCGTGGGGCGTGCTCGTCGCGATCTTCGCCGTCCTCGGCGCCACCTGGCTCAAGGGCCGCTTCGGCACCGCCCGCACGCGCTCTACGGCAGCCTGATCCGCATCGCCGTGATCCTGGCGGTGATCGGCACCTTCGCCGGCTCCGTACCCACCGTGATCGTCGCGGTGATCCTCTCCGGCGCCTTCGTCGGGCTGAACAACACGCTGGTCACGACCGCGGCCATGAGCATCTCGCCGGTGGCGCGCACCGTCGCCAGCGCCACCTACGGCTTCGTCCGGTTCATCGGCGGCGGGCTCGCCCCCTTCGTCGCGGGGCTGCTGGCCGAGGGCCTCACCGTGCACGTCCCGTTCTGGATCGCCGCGGTCGTCGTCCTCGCCGGGGCGCTGCTGCTGAGCACGGTGCCCTGTAACAGGCCGACGAGGAGGCCGCGGCCGAGGACGCCGGGGACGCCGTGACCCGCGTGCCGGCGGTCGAGGAGGAGGCGATCCTCGCCGAGGAGGCGCTGCGGCACGAGAGCGGCCGGCGATGAGCGACAACGGGTTCGAGTACGGCGTCTCCTGGTCGGGGCCAGCGTGCAGGCGGGGCACAAGCTCTTCGGCTCGGTCGCCGTGCGGGTGGTGCGGACCGGGCGCCGGCCCGTGACCGTGGTTCCCTAGGAGGGGTTCCCGAGGTAGGTGCCCGGCGCCGGGTGGATCGGGTGCAGCCCGCGTCCGCCCAGCTCCGGCGGCGCGTCGACGACGGTCCCGGACCGCTCGCCCAGCCAGGCCACGAAGTCCTCCCACCACGATCCCTGCTCGACGTGCGAGGCCGCCCGCCACCGCTCCGCGTCGGCCGGGTTGCCCGCGGACACCGCCCCCGCGGCGACCCGGTGCACGCTCGTCCCGTACCCGACGGCGGCCGCGGTGCTCCCCGGCACGAGCACGAACCGGCACTTCCCGCCCAGCACCTGTGAGGTCCGGTAGACGGCCTGCCAGCTGCCGACCCGGTCGGCGACCCCGGAGAGCAGGTAGACGTCCCGGTCCACCGCCGAGAGGTCGACCGGGCGTCCGAGGACCCGCGCGGACCGGGGCCGGGTCAGCGCGCCGGAGAGCGCCAGCTCGGCGAGGTCGCGGAACAGCGCGGCCGGCACGTGCAGGGCATCGAGGTTCCAGGCGCGCAGCGGATCGGGCCGGGTCCGCCCGGTGCCGAGGTAGCGCCGCTCCCAGGCCGGCCAGACCAGCGCCTCCGGGCAGAGCAGGGCGTGGATCTCGGCGAGCCGGCGACCGTCGAGCAGGCCGGCCCGGCCGACGGCGGTGACGGCGGCACGGACCTCGGCGTCGTCGACCGGTGCGGCGGCGGGGCCGGTGCGCGAGCGCTCGCGGTCCAGCGTGGTGCCCGCCAGCACGAGCGCGGCGACCCGCTCCTGTCGCTCCAGCCGCGCGGTGACCGCCGCGGCGAGCAGGCCCCCGGTGGAGACGCCCAACAGCGTTGTGCGGTCCACCCGGCAGATCCGCTCGCACGCCCCCAGCGCCTCGACGACGGCCGCGGCGTAGGCGTCGAGCCCCCGTCCGGCGTCCGCGGGGCCGGGGTTGCTCCAGGACAGCGCGAACACCTGCTGGCCGGCCTCGACGAGCCGGCGGACCAGGCTGCGGTCCGGTGCGAGGTCGACGAGGTGGACGCGGTTGACCACGCCCGGCACCACCAGCACCGGCACCTCGGCGACCTGCTCGGTGGCCGGCAGGTAGTGGATCAGCTCGAACAGCGGCGCGCGCAGCACGACGGCGCCGGGTGCGGTCGCGGTCTCGACACCGGGCTCGAGCCGGGCCCGGCCGTCGGGCAGGCGCGGGGGCGACGTGAGGTCCGCGCCCAGGGCCCGCACGGTGCGGACGGCGCTCGCGCCGCCGGAGCGCAGCGCCTCGCGCAGGCCGCGGGGGTGCAGCAGCGGGTTCGTGCCGGGGGCGAGGAGGTCGGCGAGCCGGGCGACGGCGACCCGCAGCCGGTCGGCGTCGTCCGCGTCGGCGGCGAGGTCCTCGACCAGCTCCAGCGCGGAGTCCCGGGCGGCGCGGTGCGCCTGCAGCAGGCGGGACAGGACCGGGTCGTCCGCCCAGGCCGGGTCGGCGTGCCGGGGATCCTCGGCGCGGCCGGCGGCCGGGCGCGCGCCCAGCCCGATGCGGTCGAGCTCGGCCAGCAGGCCCACGGCCCGGCCGGCCGTGGCGGCGGGGGACCGCAGCGCGGCGGCGGCGAGCCGCGCGGCGGGGGCGACGGGCAGGAGCCGGGCCAGCGGTCCGCGGGCGGCCTCGGTGATCAGGGCGTCGAGCGGCAGGGCGGCGTCGTCGGCCTCGGGCCGGCTCATCGCCCGCACCCGGCCGCCGTCGCCCGGCGGGCCGCCGCCCGTCGCGTCGACCGCCCGTCCCGTCCCGCCCGGGTCATCCGTGAGCCCCTTCCGCCCGGTTCGTCCCGCTCGTCCGTCCGCCGGCCCGATCCTCCCAGCCGGCCCGGCGTGCCCGCAGGTGTACCCCTCACGGGCTCGCCCGGGCCACCCCGACGCGTGTGACGTGCGCGTTCGCGCCCGCGTCGGGGCACGGCGTCCCGCGCGGTGACCGCCGGATACCCTGATCGTCGGGCCCAGCACCCCCCACCGGGGGCAGGTCGGCAGGACAGGGAGACGTGTGTCGCAGACGGAATCCGTACCGATTCAGGGACTCTCCTCGGTGTCGGCTCCGGGCTCGCGGCCGCTGCGTGCCTGGCAGCGGTCGGCGCTCGCCCGGTACCTGGCCGCCGGGCCCCGGGACTTCCTGACGGTCGCGACGCCGGGCGCGGGCAAGACGGCCTTCGCGCTGCGGGTGGCGAGCGAGCTGCTGGCGGACCGGACGATCGAGGCGGTCACGGTCGTCACGCCGACCGAGCACCTCAAGTACCAGTGGGCGCAGTCCGCGGCCGCGGTCGGGATCGCGCTGGACCCCGAGTTCCGGGCGTCGACGGGCACCTCCCGGGACTACCACGGCATCGCGATCACCTACGCCGGCGTGGCGGTGCACCCGAACACCCACCGGGCGCGCACGGAGAACCGGCGCACGCTGGTGATCCTCGACGAGATCCACCACGCCGGCGACGCGAAGTCCTGGGGCGAGGGTGTCCAGCTGGCCTTCGAGCCCGCCGAGCGGCGTCTGGCGCTGACGGGCACGCCCTTCCGGTCCGACGACAACCCGATCCCGTTCGTGGAGTACGTCCGGGACGCGGAGGGTGCGCTGCGCAGCCGCGCCGACCACTCCTACGGCTACGCGGACGCGCTGTCCGACAACGTCGTGCGGCCGGTGGTGTTCCTGGCCTACTCCGGGACGTCGAGCTGGCGGACGAGTGCGGGCGAGGAGATCACCGCCCGGCTCGGCGAGCCGCTCACCAAGGAGCAGACCGCGATGGCCTGGCGCACCGCGCTGGACCCCGGCGGCGAGTGGATGCCCGCGGTGCTCGCCGCTGCGGACAAGCGGCTCGACGCGCACCGCAACAGCGGGATGGCCGACGCCGGCGGCCTCGTCATCGCCACCGACCAGACCGCGGCGCGGGCCTACGCGGCCCTGCTGCAGCAGGTCACGGGGACCGCTCCGGCGCTGATCCTCTCGGACGAGGCGGGCTCGTCGGAACGGATCGAGTCCTTCTCCCGGTCCGACGAGCGGTGGATGGTCGCCGTCCGGATGGTGTCCGAGGGCGTCGACGTGCCGCGGCTCGCGGTGGGCGTCTACGCCACCTCGGCGTCGACCCCGCTGTACTTCGCGCAGGCCATCGGCCGGTTCGTGCGGTCACGGCGGCCGGGGGAGACGGCGTCGGTGTTCGTGCCGTCCGTCCCGGTGCTGCTGGGCCTGGCGAGCGAGCTGGAGGCGCAGCGCGACCACGTCCTGGGCAAACCGCACCGGCCCAAGGAGGAGTGGAACGACGAGGAGCTCGCCCTCGCCAACCGGCAGCAGGACGAGCCGGGGGAGGACGAGAAGTCCTTCACCGCCCTGCACGCCGACGCCGAGCTGGACCAGCTGATCTTCGACGGCGCCTCGTTCAGCGCGGACGAGGAGGAGTACATCGGGCTGCCCGGGCTCCTCGACGCCGACCAGGTGCGCACGCTGCTGCAGCAGCGCCAGCAGGAGTGGGTGGACAGAGGGTCGCCGCGCACGGGCGCCGCGGCCCGCGCCGTCCCGCCGCCGGCGCCGGAACCGCCCCGCGAGATGTCCGTGCGCGAGCGCATCCAGAAGCTGCGCAAGGAGCTGAACACGCTGGTCGCGCTGCACAACCACCGCACGAAGAAGCCGCACGGCGTGATCCACAACGAGCTGCGGCGGCACTGCGGGGGCCCGCCCACCGCCATGGCCACCATCGAGCAGCTCGAGGAGCGCATCGCCACGATCCGGTCGTGGCGGTGACAGAGCGGTGACCGGCGTCACCCGGACACACGAGAGGGCCGGCACCCGCGGGTGCCGGCCCTCCCGACGACGCTCACATGACCGGCGAGGGGAGTCGCCGATCGCCCATCACTCGTGCCTACTCAGCACCCTGTTGCACGTCCACCTCGAGCTCACGCAGCTTGTCGGCGTGCGCACGCGCGTGGTGTCCGCAGAACAGGAGCTCGCCACCGGACGGCAGGACGGCACGAACCTTTGCGGCCGCTCCGCAGCGGTCACAGCGGTCGGCGAGGGTCAACTCGGGCCGGGTCAGGGTTCCAGGCTGCATAGCGGTCTCCCTCCGTCTCGACTCCGGGTTCCCCCGGTGTCGCTTGCTGTGACGACCGCTCGCGCGGTGCGCCCACTCTTGCAGACGTCATTTACCCCTGCATGTGTTCCCGTCCCGTGTCGCGACGACAATCACAGATCGACCTTTCGGGGTCGAGCGACCGTCGGAGCGGTGGCGGTCCGATGACGAACACGGATTCAGTTGACTACGAGTGAATGATGCGGTGCAGGGTGTGACACCGCAAGGTGTGGCGTGTAAACACTCCGGTCCACGCGACTACGGACCGCAGTCGGTGGCGCAGGCATGGCGCCGAGCATGATCCGCCGGGTCCCGGCGCCCGTGCTCTTCGTCGTCGGGGGCGCCTCGATGTACGTCGGGGCGGCCCTCGCGGTCGGTCTGTTCGACCGGTTGTCGCCCGCGGCGGTCGCGGTGTTACGGATCTTGGGTGCGGGCCTGGTGCTGCTCGCCTGGCGGCGGCCCGCGCGGGCGGCGTGGCGGGCCGCGCGGCTGCGCCGGTCGGTCCCGTTCGGGCTGGCCACGGCGCTCATGAACGCGGCGTTCTACGAGGCGATCGCGCGGCTGCCCCTGGGCACGGCGGTCGCCCTGGAGTTCTGCGGGCCGGTCGCCGTGGCGGCGGCGCTCTCGCGCCGGCCGCGGGACGTCGGGGCCGTCGTGCTGGCCGCCGGGGGAGTGGCCCTCATCGCGGATGTGCGCTGGTCGGGCAGCCCCTCGGGGGTGCTGTGGGCGCTCGCCGCGGCGGTCATGTGGGCCGCCTACATCCTCCTCGGCAAGCGGGTCGCGACGGCCGGGAACGGGGTCGACGACATGGCCGTCGGCTTCACCGTGGCGGCGGTCCTGTGCTCCCCGGTGCTGGTTCTCGGCGGCGCCGCGGGCCTCGCGCCGCTCGCCGACCCGGTCGTGCTGCTGCTCGCGGTCGGGGTGGGCGTGCTGTCCAGCGTGATCCCCTACGGCCTGGACCAGGTGGTGCTGCGGCGGGTCGGGCAGGGCCGCTTCGCGGTGCTCCTGGCGCTGCTCCCGGCGACCGCGACGGTGATCGGCTTCCTGGCCCTGGGGCAGCTGCCCGGGCCGGCCGAGGCGGTCGGGATCGCCGCCGTGATCGGCGCGGTGGCGCTCCGCTCGAGGGACGGCGACGCCGCCCCGGAGGTCGTCCCGGCACCCCGGGAGGCCCCTCCTCGTCACGGGGAGTGACATCCGTAGTCGGTCACGCCAGGTGACCGGCCGGGCGGCGGCCGGGTGAAGGCCACCCGATCCGGTGCGGCGGTTCTCGCGCCCCGTCGATCGTGTCGGTGCCTGCGGTGCCGCCGCCCGGGGCGACACGGAGCGTGACCCGTCCCGGACGGAGCACGCCGCTCGGTCAGGGTCGAGGCGCGGTCCGCTGCGGCCGTTCGGGAGGACGGTTCGCCCCGCCGGTGCGCGCCCGGTCGGCGCAGCGGAGCTGCGACGGGAAGGGCGCACCACAGGCGTCCGCGGGCCCCGGCACATCGCCATCGCACATCGCCATCGCAAGCACGGGCAAGGGTGCCCCGACGACACCGCCGCCCGCGCCCGGTCGACCGCGAACCGGCACGCAAGCAGTTCCGCGATCCTCGCCACCGCTGCCCCAAACGCGCCGCCTACTTCCGTGCCGAGATCGTTCGTCGCCGCCACAGTGTTGTGGCTATGCACCGACTTACAGGACACTCCCTCGAGGGCCGGCTGCCCCGGGGAGCGGCCCGTCGACGACCCTCTCCTGTCCCGCGATCGGGGAGCGTGCTGATGAGCAGCGACATCCCGCCCGACGCGACACGGCGGGCGCTCGTGACGGGGCTCTGCGGCGCCGTAGGCGCGGCGGTCGTCCCGGCCTGCGGGGGATCGCGGGGGTCCGACCCCGGCCCGGCGGCCAGCCCGGTCCCGGGTCCCGCACCCCCCACCGCTGCCGGTGGTACGCCGCCCGCGCTCGCCACGACCTCGGACATCCCCGTCGGTGGTGGGAGGGTGTTCCCCGAGGACCTGGTCGTCGTCACGCAGCCCACCGTCGGAGACCTGAGGGCGTTCGACGCGATCTGCACCCATGACGGATGCATGCTCACCACCGTTTCCGACGCCACCATCGGATGTCCGTGCCACGGGGGTCGGTTCGCGATCACCGACGGAACGGTGGTGAGCGGCCCGGCGAAACGCGCGCTGACCCCACGCCCGATCAGTGTCCGGGACGGTTCGATCGTCCTGAACCCGTGACCGCGGGCGGCTCCGTGTTCCTCTGCCGGAGGGAGGCCGGGAGCAGTTCCCGGACGGTCTCACGGCGTGAAGCCGAGTGGTGACGCTCCGCGATGAGAATCGGCGCCGCGGCAACAAATGGGTCTCGGTGAGACCGAATCGTGACGCTCCGCCGGAACCTTGACCGATACAGCATGCTTTGCATCACAGCGATCCACCGCATACGTTGTCGCCCACAACATTCACCCGGAGCCCTGGGCACCGGGTCCACAGTGAGGTGGAGGGCGGATGCGGGTAGGCAGGTCGGCGCTGCGTGGTGCGCCGAAGATGATCGCGGCGCTGGGACTGGGGCTGGTCCTCACCCTCACCGCGTGCGGGGCGAACAGCTCCGGCGGCTCGTCGGGCGGGACCGCGCCCTCGGCGGCGCCGTCGAGCGGGGGCGTCAAGGTCGGCGTCATCCTCCCGGAGACCGACAGCTCGGCCCGGTGGGAGGGCTTCGACAAGCCCATGATCGACAAGGCCATGCGGGCCGCGGGTCTCGACCCGGACATCCAGAACGCGCAGGGCGACGAGCAGAAGTTCTCGACCCTCGCCGACGGCATGATCTCCAGCGGTGTGAAGGTCCTGGTCATCGCGTCGATCAGCTCGGACGGCGGGTCGGCGGTCGCGGCCAAGGCCAAGGCGCAGGGCATCCCGGTCATCGACTACGACCGGCTCAACCTGGGCGGGACCAGCGACTACTACGTCTCGTTCGACAACGAGAAGGTCGGCGCGCTGCAGGGCCAGGGCCTCGCGCAGGCGCTGCAGGGCAAGCAGGGCGCCCAGGTGATCCAGATCGAGGGCGCGCCCACGGACAACAACGCGACCCTCTTCTACAACGGCCAGCAGTCCGTGCTGAAGCCGATGTACGACTCCGGGCAGCTCAAGCTCGTGGCGAACCAGGCCATCGACAAGTGGGACAACCAGGTCGGCGGCACCACCTTCGAGCAGCTGCTGACCGGCAACGGCGGCCAGGTCGACGGCGTCGTCGCCGCCAACGACGGCCTCGCCGGCGCCGTGGTGACCGTGCTGACCAAGTACGGGCTCAACGGCAAGGTGGCCGTGACCGGCCAGGACGCCACGGCGGACGGCCTGCAGGCCATCCTGCGCGGCGACCAGTACATGACGGTGTTCAAGCCGATCCAGGAGGAGGCCGACGCGACCGCCAAGCTCGCCGCGGCCCTCGCCAAGGGCGACACCGCCACCGCGGACCGGACGGCGACCCAGACGGTGAACGACCCGAAGGGCAACCGCGAGGTGAAGTCCGTGCTGCTCACCCCGCAGCTGATCACCAAGGACAACGTCAAGACCGTCGTCGACGCCGGCTACATCAAGGCGAGCGAGATCTGCGTGCCCGCCACGCAGGCCGCCTGCGACGCCGCCGGCATCAAGTAACCCGGAGCCGGGCGCGCGGCCGAGACCCCTCCCGGCCGCGCGCCCCCTCATGGAGGTCCGCATGTCCGAACCCATCCTGCAGCTGCGGTCCGTGTCGAAGAGCTTCGGCGCGGTGCAGGTGCTCCACGACGTCGACCTGACGGTGCGCGCCGGCGAGGTGACCGCGCTCGTCGGCGACAACGGTGCCGGCAAGTCGACGTTGGTCAAGTGCGTCGCCGGGATCCACCCGATCGACGGCGGCGAGATCCTCTTCGACGGCGAACCCGTCGCGCTGCACGGCCCGTCCGACGCGTCGAAGCTCGGCATCGAGGTCGTCTACCAGGACCTCGCGCTCGCCGACAACCTCGACATCGTCCAGAACATGTTCCTCGGCCGCGAGCGCGGGAAGCCGTGGATCCTCGACGAGGCGGACATGGAGCAGGCGGCGCGGCGCACCCTCGCCTCGCTGTCGGTCCGCACCGTCACCAGCGTCCGGACCCCCGTGGCGTCGCTCTCCGGTGGTCAGCGGCAGACCGTCGCGATCGCCAAGGCCGTCCTCTGGGACTCCCGGGTCGTCCTGCTCGACGAGCCGACCGCCGCGCTCGGCGTCGCGCAGACCCGGCAGGTGCTCGACCTCGTCCGCCGGCTCGCCGAGCAGGGCATCGGGGTCGTCCTCATCAGCCACAACATGGCCGACGTCTTCGAGGTCGCCGACCGTATCGCCACCCTCTACCTCGGCCGCATGGTGGCCGAGGTGCCCACGCGCGACGTCACGCACGGGCAGGTCGTCGAGCTCATCACCGCAGGCCGGTCCGGGGATCTCGGGCTGGCCCGACCGGAAGGGGTCGTGGGAGCGTGACCGCACCCCAGAAACCCGCAGCACCGAAGTCCGCGGCCGAGCGGGCGAACCCCGGCAACCGGGCCGCCGACTTCGGCATCGACACCACCGCCCGCACCACGGGCGAGGCGATCCGCGCGTACCTGCAGGGCCTGCGCAACGGCGAGCTCGGCTCGCTGCCGGCGCTGCTCGGCCTCGCCGCGCTGTTCGTGCTGTTCACGATCCTCGACTCCGGCGGCACCTTCCCCAGCCTGCTGAACCTCGCGAACCTCCTCCAGCAGGGTGCCGGCCGGACCATCATCGCGATGGGCCTGGTGTTCGTGCTGCTCACCGGCGAGATCGACCTCGCCGCGGGCACGGCGTCCGGCCTCGCGGCGGCGCTCATGGCGCTGCACCTCGTGAGCGGCGGGAACATGCTCGGCGCGATGGGCGGCTTCGTCTTCGCCGTGCTCATCGTCGCCATGCTCGTCGCAGCGGCGCTGGCGATCTGGGTACGGGTGTGGGCCGGGGCCGTGGTGAGCGTGCTGACGGCGGTGATCCTGCTGATCGGCGTCCCGGCCAACCCGTGGATCGAGATGCTGCTGGCCGTGGGCGTCGGCGTGGTCGTCGGGTGCCTGACCGGCTTCCTCGTCGCCCGCGTCGGGATGCCGAGCTTCGTCGTCACGCTCGCCCTGTTCATCACCTGGCAGGGCGTGATCCTGCAGCTGATCGGCGACGGCGGCACCCTCGGCCTGCGCGACCCGGTGATCAACGCCGTGGCCAACGGCAACCTCTCGACGCTCGGCTCGTGGGTGCTGTTCGTGGTGGCGGCCGGTGGCTACGCGGCGGTCATGCTCCTGCAGCAGCGCAACCGGCTGCACAAGGGCCTGGTGGCGAAGCCGACGGGCCTGGTGCTGATCAAGGTGGGCGCCGTCGTCGTCCTCGGGGCGCTGGCGACCTTCCTGCTCACCCGGGACCGGTCGCCGGGCGTCATCGCCATCTCCGGTATCCCTTATGTCGTGCCGATCGTCCTGGTCCTCCTGGTTCTGGGGACCTACGTGCTCGACCGCACGCGGTTCGGCCGGCACGTCTACGCCGTCGGCGGCAACCGGGAGGCGGCCCGCCGGGCGGGCATCGACGTCGTCCGGATCCGGGCGGCGGTGTTCGTGATCAGCTCGGCGTTCGCGGCGATCGGCGCGATCGTCTACTCGTCGAAGGTCGGGTCGGTCTCGCCCGCGGCCGGTGGCGGCAACACGCTGCTGTTCGCGGTCGGTGCGGCCGTCATCGGCGGGACGTCGCTGTTCGGCGGGCGGGGCCGGGTCTCCAACGCCGTCATCGGCGGCGCGGTGCTGGCGACCGTCGAGAACGGGCTGGGCCTGCTCAAGCAGCCGGCCGCGGTGGTGTTCGTGATCACCGGCCTGGTGCTGCTGCTCGCGGCGGGCGTCGACGTCCTGTCCCGGCGGAAGTCGGCGGCCGCCGGCAGGTGACCGCCCCGACCTCCGGCACCCGTCCCGACGACGCCCGCCGGCACAACCGGACCGCGCTGCTGCGCCGCCTCCACGTCGAGGGGCCCTGCACGCGGGCGACGCTGGCGAGCGAGCTCGGGCTCAACCGCAGCACGATCAAGGCGGTGGTCGACGGGCTGGCGGAGTCGGGCGTCGTCACGGAGGCCGTCCCGGCGCAGCGCACCGGCGCCGGGCGGCCCTCCCTGCTGGTCCTGCCGGAGTCGCACGCGGCGGTCGTGCTGGCCGTGGACGTGCGGGTGGACCAGGTCGCGATGGCCATGGTCGGGATCGGCGGGCAGATCCTCGGCCGGCACAGTTGGAACCTGCACCGCACCACCCGGCTGCCCGGCGAGGTGATCACGCACGTCGCGGAGTCGGCGCAGCTGCTGCGCGACGAGCTGGGCGTGCGGGAGCAGGGGGTGGGCGTCTCGGTCCCCGGGGTCGTCCGCCGGGCGGACGGGCTGGTCCACGAGGCCCCCAACCTCGGCTGGCGGGAGGTCGCCCTGGGCAGCCGGCTCGCCGCGGTGCTCGGCTCGCCCACGACCGTCGGCAACGACGGCGACCTGGGCGCCCTCGCCGAGCACGTCCGCGGCGCGGCCCGGGACGCCTCCGACCTGCTCTACCTGTCCGCGGACGTCGGCGTGGGCGGCGGGGTGATCGTCGGGGGGGTGCCGTTGCGGGGCTCCGGCGGGTACGTCGGCGAGATCGGGCACATGATCGTCCGGCCGGGCGGGCGGGCGTGCTTCTGCGGCGAGCAGGGCTGCTGGGAGACCGAGGTCGGCGAGCCCGCGCTGTGCCGGGCGCTCGGCCTGCCCGAGGACACGCCGCGCGGGGTGCTGGTGGCGGAGCTGCGGGACCTCGAGGCACACCCCGGGCGGCTCGACCTCCTCGCCGAGGTGGGGGAGTGGCTGGTCACGGGCCTGGTCACCGCGGTGAACATGCTCGCGCCGGAGCTGGTGGTGCTCGGCGACCTCTTCGCCGCCCTCCCCACCGCACTCGTCGACACGATCCGCGAGGAGCTGCACCGCCGCAGCCTCGTCAGCCGCGCCGCGGGCCGCACCCGCATCGTCGTCTCCCCGCTGGGCAGGGACGGCAAGCTCGTGGGCGCCGCCGAGCTCGCCTTCGAACCCGTCCTCGGCGCGGTGTAGGCGGTTCCGCCCCCGTGAGTCGCGCCCCGGGCCCCCGCGAGTCGCGCTCTGGGCTTCCGCGAGTCGCGCCCTGAGCTCCCGCGATTCGCGCTCTGAGCTCCCGCGAGTCGCGCTGTGGGTCCCGCGAGTCCCGAGTTGGTGCACCGCGAGTAGGCACTTCCGGTATCGCGAGTCGGCGGTTCCAGGTCATCGAGATGCACATGTCCGTCGGCTCCGCCGGTGTGGGGTTCGGTGACCGGGAAGTGTCGACCCGCGCGAGGTCGACCCGGTGGCCCGGAGTGCCCACCGTCGTCCGACGTGCGAGGCGCGGTAACGCCCGACGACCGGGGCCGAGCCTCCGAGGGGAGCGAGCGCGAGGAGACGGGGATGCGCGGGAGCGGCCGGGTCACCGTCCCGCTCCGGTGCGGGCTGCTGCTGGCGCTGAGCCTCGTCGCACTGGTGACGACCGCCGGTGCCGCCGCGGCGGAGGTCACCCTCTCGCCGGACCACACGGAGGCCGGCGCGCGGGACGTCGCCGTGACCTTCCGGGTGAGCAACGACGATCCCGCCGACCCCGTCGTCGCGCTGCGCGTGGACCTGCCGACGGCACGTCCGCTCGTCGACCCGCAGCCGTCGTCGCCGCCGGGATGGCAGGTCACGACCACGGCGACCGGGTTCGAGTGGCGCGGCGGGCCGGCCGGGAGCGAGCCCGTCGACCTCGTGCTGCGGGTGGGGCGGATGCCCGACGGCGCGGGGCCGGTCCGGTTCCGGACGACGCAGACGAGCAGGTCGGGCGCCGTCGTCGAGTGGTCCGACCTGGTCGTGCCCGGACGGCCGGCGCCCGCCCACACCGCCCTCGAGCTGCGGTACGGGGCCCCGCTCCCGGCGGTCCCGGCGGGTGGCCATCACGACCACGACCAGGCGGCGCGGGACGTCGCGGCAGGACTGCCCACGGCACCGCCGGGCGCGACCGCGGCGTGGACCGTGGGCGTCGCGGTCGTCCTCGCCGCGCTGGCCGCGCTGGGGATCCGCGAGCTCGGGAAGTGGCAGGCCGCCCGGTTCGCCGCCCACCGCCCGGCGGAGCCCGGGGACGAGCCGGCGGAGGGGCGGGAGGCACGGTCCTGAGGCGGCCGGCTCCGTCACGGGAGCGGAGGAGCGAGCGTCTGCGCCGACCCGGTCGGGGGCGCGCGGGCCGTCACGCGGCGAGCAGGGCGCGACCGGAGTCGGTGAGGGCGACGGCTCCGTCGGCGTCGGCGATGAGGCCGGCGTCGGCGAGGCGCGGGGCGGCGAACGGATCGGCCAGGAACAGCCCGTCGACGACGAGGGCGGAGCCACCGGACAGCCGGACGCGGCCGGCCTGGACGGCGCGCAGGACTGCGCGGTCGCGGTGGGTCAGCGCCGGGGTGCCGGTGACGAGAGCGAGCTGAGCGGTCTGAGCGGACATCGTGCTTCTCCTTCCGTCCTGGCGCCGGGGCCCTCCCGGTGTCGGTGTCGAACGAGAAGAAGCATCCCGCCGGGGCGCGCCCCGGACGATGATGCCGGCCCCACTCCCTACCGGGGCCCACCCACCGACCGGGGTGGGGTTACCCCCACGCACCAGAACTGCCGGGCCTGTACCCGGGCGGAGCGGGCCTGAACTCGGTCGGTACCACGGATCCGGGAAATCCCCGAATGGCGGTACCGGCGAGGCGGTTCGCCGGCTTTGCGTGACTCGACGGGAGCCTGCGTCCCCGGACCTCGAGTGCCACTCGCGAGAGCAGGGCGCGACGATGCGAGGGCTCAGACCGCGACTCGCGGGAGCCCAGAGCGCGACTCGCGGGAGCCCAGAGCGCGACTCGCGGGAGCCCAGAGCGCGACTCGCGGCACGGGAACTCCCGACTCGCGGGAGTGCGCGAGCCGGGAGTGCCCGTGGAGGTGGGGCGGCGCCTGCCGGGTCAGCCCGTCAGGTTGATCTCGGTGAGGGTGCCGCTGTTGAGGTTGGTGACGTAGGCCTTCTTCCCGTCCGGCGTGACCGCGAGGCTGGTCGGGGCGTCGCCGGTGGGCAGGGTGGCGGTGACCGTCCAGGTCTCGGCGTTGATCACCGTGAGGGTGTCGCCCTCGACCGCGGTGACGTAGACGAATCGGCCGTCCGCCGCCCACGCGATGTCCTGCGGCTTCTTGCCCACCGGGACCGTCGCGATCACCTGCTCGGTGTTCGTGTCGATCGCGGTGACCGAGTCGCTGTCGTAGTTGACGTTGGCGACCACGGAGTTGTCCGGCGAAACCTCGAGACTGTGCGGGCTGACCTGCACCCGCACCTCGCCGAGCACGGAGTCGTCGGCGGTGTTGATGATCGTGATCACGCCCGACTCGTGGTTGGCCGTGTAGGCCTTGGAGCCGTCGGGCGAGAAGACCGCCCAGTGCGGGTTGGGCGCGACCTTGATGTCGTGCACCAGTGTGCTGTTGGCTGTGTCGATCACGCTGACGGTGCCGGAGTCGTGGTTGGGCACGTAGAGCTTCGACCCGTCGGGGGTGACGGCGAGGGCGAACGGCCGGGTGCCGACCGGGATGGTCGAGGTGATGGTGTTGCTGGACGTGTCGAGCACGCCGACGACGTTGATCGTCTTCTGGTCGTTGAAGATCGAGACGTAGACGCGCTTGCCGTCCGGCGCGAAGGCCAGGTACTGCGGCGGGCCGGCCTGGACCGGGATCGTCGCGATGACCTTGTTGACCGAGGTGTCCATGACGGTGACCACGCCGGCGTTGCGGTTGGCGATGTAGGCCAGCCGGCCGTTGGGCGACAGCGCGATGTAGCCGGGGGTCTTGCCCACCGGGATCGTGGCGCCCAGCGACGGGATCGGCACGCTCGTGGCGATGTCGGGCTCGGTCGGGTCGGCAGGCGACGGGATCTCCTCGTTCGACCCGCCTCCGCCCGCGGCCGATGTCGACGTGCCGGAGCTGCCTCCGAGCAGCCCGAACTGGTTCGCGGCGAACCAGCCCACGCCGCCGATGGCGGCCAGCAGGACCACCACCACGAGCGCGACGATCAGGCCCTTGCGCCCGCCGCCTCCGCCGTCCGAGGGCTCCGACGGGCCGGGCGGGGGTGCGCCGCCGCCGGGGGTCCCGCCCCCGAAGCCGCCCCCGCCACCACCGGTGCCACCACCGCCGCCGCCGAAGCCGCCCCCGCCACCGGGGCCACCTCCGCCGCCGCCCGGACCGCCGGGTCCCCCCGGCCCTCCGCCGTACGGCTGCGGGCCGGTGGGCTGCGGACCGGTGTGCTGGGGCGCCGGCGACGCGGCCGGCCGGGTGGGCGCGGTCGTGGCCGGGGGTGCCGCGGCCGC